>JACCZZ010000069.1 GCA_013695715.1 Chitinophagales bacterium
TTAAAAAGTAAATAATGAGACAGCTTAAAATCACGCAACAAATAACTGCTCGTGATAATGATTCGCTGGAAAAATACCTGCAGGAAATTGGAAAGATGAACCTTATCACTCCTGAAGAAGAGGTGTCGCTTGCCAGAAAGATCAGATCAGGTGATCATGATGCTTTGGAAAGAATGACTAAAGCAAATTTGCGCTTTGTTGTTTCTGTGGCAAAGCAATATCAGCATCAGGGTTTGTCGCTTAGCGATCTTATTAACGAGGGAAATATAGGACTTATTAAAGCTGCTCAGAGGTTTGATGAATCTAAAGGATTCAAATTTATCTCTTATGCAGTATGGTGGATTCGCCAGTCTATTTTGCAAGCTCTTGTTGAACAATCCAGAATGGTGCGTTTGCCATTAAACAAGGTAGGCTCCTTAAGCAAGCTTAATAAGATCATGATTCATTTTGAACAACAGCATGAACGTGAACCAACTCAGGATGAGCTTGCAGAGATTATGAATATTACAGTTAAGGAGATTACTGAAATGATGAAAGGTTCAGGTAAACACCTTTCCATGGATGCTCCCATAAAGGAAAACGAAGAGGGTACAATGATCGAATTCTACGAAGATTCAGATTCTAAACCCGTAGATGAAGATCTTTATAAAGAATCGCTTAAAAAAGATATTAATCGTGTGTTGTCCACCATGAATAAGCGTGATGCAGATATTGTAAGTTGCTTTTTTGGAGTAAATGGAGAACAACCCATGAATCTGGATGAAATCGGACATCGCTTTGGATTAACGCGTGAACGCGTAAGACAAATCAAGGAAAAAGCCATACGCAGATTAAGAAAATTGAAATCAGCCCGTACTTTAAAATCATACTTAGGTTAATTCAACCACTGAGAGTTGTGAAGCGATCCCTCTTTCTTAACAGGAAGAGGGATCGTGCTTTTTATTTAAACAGTGATCCATAACCTAAATAATTCTGAATGGGGAAAATAATTCCATCCCTTATATTAGCAAGAGAGATCGCCCAATCCCTCTATCTTCGCCACAATGAATGCGATTATAGCACCTTCTATTTTATCTGCAGATTTCGGGAACCTGAAAGATGCGGTAACGATGATAAATGAAAGTGCTGCAGACTGGATCCACTGCGACATTATGGATGGCAGGTTTGTGCCTAACATTTCATTTGGCTTCCCGGTTTTAAAAGCAATAAAAAAGGCTGCACTGAAACCGCTGGATATCCATCTGATGATAATGGAGCCTGAAAAATACATTTCAGAACTTCATGTTTTAGGAGCTGATATCGTCTCTGTTCATCTTGAGGCATCGCCACATTTGCATCGCACAGTATCCTCACTTAAAGAAAAAGGAATTAAGGCCGGTGTTGCAATAAATCCGCATACCGCCATAATGTTCCTTGAAGACTTAATTACGGATATCGATTTAGTATGTCTTATGAGTGTAAATCCAGGGTTTGGAGGACAAAAATTTATTGAGCATACTTACAATAAAATTTATCAACTTAAAAACCTTATACTTTCAAAAAACTCAAGAGCAAAAATTGAAGTAGATGGCGGCGTCGATGTTAGCAATGCTGGAAGATTGTTAGATTCTGGTGCTGATGTGCTCGTAGCAGGGAATGCTATTTTTAATTCTGAAAATCCGCATGCTACAATAGAATTGTTAAAAAAGACTTCAAGGAACCTTTCAGAAGTATAATATTAGTGTTGCTTATGATTGAAAAATTTTTTACCTTTTTTATCTGCACCTTTTTTCCTCTTTGTGCCTTTTCCCAATCGGCAACAGTTTATGGGAAGATCACTAATGAATCTAATGAAAGACTCGGTTCAGTTTCTATAAAATACTCCGGTTCTGCTCAGGTGCAGCTTTCTGATAAGGAGGGAAATTATGCGTTGAATATTCCTTCCGATATTGATATCACCATTACATTTTCATCAGTGGGCTATGAGAATTATTCAAAAAAAGTAAATCTAAAAACAGGGCAGCAATATCCTCTTTATGTAGTTCTCATCTCCCAGACCTATCTCATAGACAGCATCACCATTGAAGACCATGAACTAAGAGATCAGCCCAGCATGGTTAAAATTGATCCGAATCAATTTGATGCATTGCCCTCTGCCAGTGGTGGCGTTGAAGCTATTTTAAAAGTACTCGGCGCTTCTTCAAACAATGAGCTATCCTCTCAATATTCGGTAAGAGGAGGTAATTACGACGAAAACCTCGTCTATGTAAATGATTTTGAAATTTATCGCCCTTTCCTGATCCGTTCTGGACAACAAGAGGGACTTAGCTTTATAAATTCAGATATGGTAAGCTCTCTTTTATTTTCTGCAGGTGGATTCGCTGCAAAATATGGAGATAAGATGTCGAGCGTATTGGACATTGATTATAAAAAGCCTGATGAATTCGGCGGGACAGCAAGTATCAGCTTACTAGGTGGCAGCCTTACTCTTGAAGGCAGTTCGCCAAACCATAACCTTCGTTTTTTGCTTGGAGCAAGGTATAAAACAAATCAATATTTATTAAACTCTCTGGAAACAACAGGCGATTACCGGCCATCATTTTCGGACATTCAGGCTGATATAACTTATGAAGTTTCTGAGAAGGTTTCATTGGAGGCAATTGGTAATTATTCAAGCAATCAATACCAGTTCATTCCACAAGATCGGGTAACTACTTTCGGCACAATACAAAATACCCTTCGATTAACGGTGTATTTCGATGGACAGGAAGTAGATAAGTACACAACTGCAATGGGAGGGTTATCGCTTACTTATAAGCCAAATCC
>JACCZZ010000092.1 GCA_013695715.1 Chitinophagales bacterium
CGTAGAGTTTGGGCGTGCAGACACACTGGAAACAGGAGAACACTGAGTAATAATGTGTAAATACGATTCATGTAGAGTATTTGGTTGAGGTTGTAAATGGGTGGTGAATTTACTAATTTTTCGATCATCCATTAAATAGTAGGTAAAATGATATTGTTCATTAGGAACCTCCCACCACAGTACATACTCTAAAAACATTTTGCTATGAGTAGTAGGCGTCGGGAATGTCGACCGTTTCTTATTCTTCTCCCTGTATCTGTACCAACTTAACCATCTTGCTTTTAAGTTGAATGTCCTTTAACCAAATCTTCGGGTAGAAACTGCAGATAAATTGTTTTGACTACACCCAAAAATCGCATCCAAAGGTCTTCTAATCGGTGTCTTCGTTTTCTGTCCCAATCAAAAAACTTTTTTATACTTTGCCATTGGGCATTGGTCAGACCGGTGTCTTATTGACTCATGACTTGGAGTTCTGTCAACCTAAAATTCACTGGGTCACATCATTTTTAATTTCCGATGCCTGTGTATTGTTAACATTCCTTTGTTTTAGCTGTATTCCTTTTTATTTATTATAAAACAATTTCTGAATGGCAATGAAAATTTTTCGAAGAAAAAATAATAAAAATGAATTTTTGGAATTATTACCACAGGCAATTGCAAGCCTTACGAAAAATATTATTGAACCCTTCTTTGGAGAAAACAATGACGACAAGTATGCAAATGAAAGACCTCCACTGAGATCGGAGATATTTACGAAAGACAAATTGGAGCAGTATGCTGTCACGCTTGCTAAAAGACATGTACTGGTCTACGAACAATCATCAGAGCAATTATTAAAACGTTTGGCTGAGAATGAAAAGATCCTGCTGGAAGTTTATGCATTGTTGTCCGATACCTTAAAACAAAATAACCGCATTGCCCCTGCAGCGGAATGGTTGCTAGATAATTTTTATTTAATTGAAGAGCAGATATATACGGGCAAAAAGCATTTGCCTAAGGGTTATAGTAAAGCATTGCCAAGGTTATTGAAAGGAGAATCGGCCGATTTACCTCGTGTATATGATATGGCAGTGGAAATAATTTCGCATAGTGATGGCCATGTTGACATCAGCAATCTAACAGGTTTTGTTAATGCATATCAAACTGTAAGTAATTTAAAACTCGGTGAATTATGGGCTATACCAATCATGCTCAGGTTAGCATTAATAGAAAATTTAAGGCGGCTTTCCATACTGATTGCAGAAGAAATAACAAATAAATCACTGGCCAACCGGTGGGCAGATGAAATGATAGATGTTTCTGAAAAAGATCCGAAGAGCCTGGTATTGGTTATAGCAGATATGGCAAGGTCAGAGCCTCCGATGGTTAGCACATTCGTGGCAGAATTTAACAGGAGATTACTAGAAAAGGGAAGTTCACTTTCACTCCCACTCAACTGGATCGAACAAAGACTTTCGGAGATGGGGTTAACGACCAATGAACTGATCCAGCTTGATAACCGGAATCAGGCCTCCACCCAGGTATCTATCAGTAACTGCATCAGCAGCTTTCGTTTTTTAAGTACTACGAACTGGAAAGATTTTGTAGAAGACACCAGTGTTGTTGAAGCTATCCTTCGCCGCGATATAAATGGCATCTATGGTAAAATGGATTTTTATACCCGTGATCAATACAGGCATGTCATAGAAAAAATTGCCATGTTCAGTAAATTATCCGAACGGGCAATTGCTGAAATGGTCATTCATGCTGCAGAAGAGAACGATGTTGTAAATAATGATCCAAGGCTTTCGCATGTGGGTTATTACCTCATTGGTAAAGGCTATGTTGCTACTGCAAGAGCTGCCCATGCCAGGATTACTGTTTTTGAAAAAAGCAGGAGAATTACAAACACACATCCTTTGCTTATTTACTTGGGGGGCATCAGCATACTCACCTTTCTTCTTTGCTGGTTATTCATCGAAGTAGCTTTAAAGGAAATGCTGCCAACCGGCATCATGTTAGCGGTGTGTATTGTAGCGTTGACGACAACCACACGGCTTGCTGTTTCCCTCGTGAATTGGCTGACCACAATTTTAGTCAGGCCTAGGCTTCTGCCAAGGATGGATTATTCCAGGGGCATACCTGACGAAGCAAAATCAATGGTTGTGATTCCAACACTGATAACTCGTGTGTCCTCCATTGATCACCTGATAGAAGGATTAGAAG
>JACCZZ010000108.1 GCA_013695715.1 Chitinophagales bacterium
ATAACTCTCTTTGGGGGATTTGGCTAAAGCAGGGAGAAAAGGTGTATTAATAGAAATTTTTGGTTTATATATTTACTGCTAAAGACTATCTAGAGGATAAAAAAATATCTTCTCTGAAGCCAGATAAATATCGGGATTTACAAAAGAAAATTATATCCATTTTACAGGCAGCTACCTAACTTCCAATGAACCAATTATTTAAAGGTAACTGTAATTATCTATTATCCTTTTTGCAGTTGGCTGAAGTGGATTATTGAACAAGGATACCAGAAGAAATCCGGACTTCGTTTTATATTGGGTTCCTCTATAGTTTGAGTTACCTAAATCTTTCCCCTTTTTCTTAAGTTTGAACGATGTCCAAAGAAAAAGATCGCTTGCGGGAAGCACAGTCCGGCAAGGTCAGGTGGAAAAGATGGGGGCCTTACCTAACTGAGCGCCAGTGGGGAACAGTGCGTGAAGACTATAGTCCGCATGGCTCAGCCTGGGAATATACAACACACGATATGGCCCGAAGCAAAGCGTATCGCTGGGGCGAAGAAGGCATCGGTGGAATATCTGATCACCATCAGTATCTCTGTCTTGCAATAGCACTCTGGAATAAGAAAGATCCCATAATTAAAGAACGATTCTTTGGATTAAACGGTCATGAAGGCAACCATGGAGAAGATGTGAAGGAGTGTTATTATTATCTCGACAACACTCCTACCCATTCCTATATGAAGATGCTGTATAAATATCCGCAGCAGGCTTTTCCTTACAATTTGCTTGTGGAAGAAAACAGGAGAAGGACCAGAGGCGATTCGGAATTTGAACTGTTAGACACAGGTGTATTTGATAACGACGAATATTTTGATGTTTATATCGAACATGCAAAAGCAAGCGATGAGGATATACTCATAAATATCACCATTCACAACCGGGGAATAACAGCCGCTGCGCTAAATGTGCTGCCTACAATATGGTTTCGTAACATCTGGAGCTGGGGGTATGGAGATGCCGATGGCTTTATGCAAGAACCGCCGAGGATGTGGGCTGATGAGGGTGTACTTCAAATAAGTCATAATAAGCTTGGTACCTATTTCCTCCACTCTGAAAAGAATTCGCAACTGCTTTTCTGCAATAATGAAACAAACCCCAAACGCTTACAGAGCGTGCAGCAAGGATCCGTATTTTATAAGGATGGTATAAATGAATATTTAGTGAATGGAAATCAATATTCAGTAAATACAAGCCTCACAGGAACTAAGGCAGCGATGAATTTTGATCTGTTAATTGAGAGTGGAGAATCAAAATTAATAAGACTGCGACTCTCCTCTTCATCACATAAAGAACCTTTCGCAGATTTCAACGAGATCTTTACAAAGCGCATTACCGAGGCTGATGAATTTTATGACTGCTTTTCTCCTAAAATGAAATCTGAAGAGGAAAAGCAACTGCAACGACAGGCCTTTGCAGGTTTACTATGGTCAAAGCAATTTTATTATTTCGATGTGAATCAATGGCTAAAAGGAGACCCGTCGCAGCCCGCACTGCCTCCTGACCGTTTAAAGGGGCGCAATAATGAATGGCCACATCTGAACAATGCCGACATCATAAGCATGCCGGATAAATGGGAATTTCCCTGGTATGCCGCCTGGGATCTTGCATTTCACTGCATAGCCTTTTCTCTTATTGATGCCGAGTTTGCCAAGAAACAACTGGTGCTTCTTACCAGAGAATGGTACATGCACCCGAATGGCCAGCTCCCTGCTTATGAGTGGGCATTTAGCGATGTGAACCCTCCAGTGCATGCATGGGCAGCCTGGCGGGTATATAAGATTGATAAAAAAAACAATGATACCCCGGATACCAGATTTCTTGAATCTGTCTTTCATAAGATGCTGCTGAACTTCACCTGGTGGGTAAATCGAAAAGATACTAATGGCAACAACATCTTCCAGGGTGGTTTTCTTGGCCTCGACAATATTGGAGTGTTTGACAGAAACATGGAATTACCTGAAGGAGGATATATTGAACAGGCCGATGGAACAAGCTGGATGGCAATGTTCTCCCTTAACATGATGCGCATAGCTTTAGAACTCTCAAAAAAAGATTCTGTCTATGAAGATCTCGCTACTAAATTCTTTGAGCATTTTTTACACATAGCCGGGGCTATGGAAAGCATGGGGGATGATGGTTTATGGGATGAAGAAGATCAATTTTTTTATGATGCACTGCGCCTATCAAATAACAAAAGCATAACCCTTAAGGTGCATTCAATGGTGGGTCTCATTCCATTATTTGCGATAGAGGTACTTGATGACGACATCTTCAAAAATCAAAAACATTTTGTGAGACGGTTGAAATGGTTTCTTGAATACCGCCCTGATCTTGCATCCCTTGTTTCGCGATGGTATGAAAAAAGTACCGGAGAACGACACCTGCTTTCATTGCTTCGGGGACACCGGCTGAAGCAAATACTGAAACGAATGCTGGATGAAAATGAATTTCTCTCAGAATATGGAATAAGATCGCTGAGCAAATTCCATGAGGAACACCCATATAATTTAAAAGTGAATGATTCAAACTTTAGTGTGAAGTACGCTCCAGGAGAAAGTGAGGCTTCATTATTCGGTGGTAACAGCAACTGGCGCGGGCCTGTTTGGATGCCTGTAAATTTTCTGATCATTGAATCACTTGAAAGATTCTATCATTATTATGGAAATAATTTTACAGTAGAATATCCCACAGGCAGTGGTAACTTTTACAACTTGAAAGAAATAGCTGAAGATCTATCGAAGCGATTGTGCCGCATTTTTCTGAAAAATGAACATGGTGAACGTCCGGTATTTGGAAGCTCAGAAAAATATCAGCGTGATGATAATTTTAGCAACCACATCCTATTTTATGAATATTTTCATGGCGAGACAGGACGGGGCTGTGGAGCTTCTCATCAAACAGGCTGGACCGCATTGATTGCAAAGCTATTGATGGGGAAAGATGATGTTTAGTGATACTCCTACAGCAAATAAGTTATCAATCAGCCTTGATATATGATTTAAATTTTATGTATAAAAATGTACTCTCACATAGTTCTCCCATTGGTCACTCTTATCCACTTCATAGAAGTGATGCCTCTCCTGAACGCTTGCAGGTTTCTTCCCGATTTCTAAATTCAATTACGAAAACTTAAAAACCATTTCTGTCGCTTTACCGCAACAATTAAATAAATAGTAATAAACATGATCACACTTCAGAAGGATAAATCTTTTCTCAGCAACTATGAAAATTCAGTCAACTGTGAGTGGCTGGAAACGAATGGGCTGGGTGGTTATGCAAGCTCAACTCTGAACTGCTGCAATACGCGGCGCTATCACGGTTTGTTAGTTGCAGCAGTGGTGCCACCTGCAGATCGAATGGTGCTTGTGAATAAGCTTGATGAAGTAATGGTAATAGATAATTCCAGATATGAACTGGGTTGCAACAACTATGGTGATGTGATTTCGCCTCAGGGCTTTGCATTTATAGAAGAGTTCAAAAAAGATTTGTTTCCTCATTTTTATTACAAAGCGGGCGGAGTAGAGATCAAAAAATCAATCGCCATGGTTCATTCAGAAAATACCACAGTAATATCTTATGAAGTGTTGAAAGCAGAGAAAGAATTTATGTTGGAATTGATGCCTCTTATCTCCGATCGCGGTCATCATGAACTAACTCATGCAAATG
>JACCZZ010000210.1 GCA_013695715.1 Chitinophagales bacterium
TTTTCCTTAGCATCCATTATGGCGTTCCGATGACTCTCTTCCCATTGAACCCATTTTTGATCTGCAACTTCCTGCTCAAAAATCCCTTTATTTACACCTCGTAATAAGTGCTTGTGATAGAGCACTCCCTTAAAAGAAAGAATCTTGTGAAGGGTATCCGTTGGTTGTGCCCCTTTTTGCAACCATTCCAGCGCCTTTTCCTTATTTAGATTGATGGTTGCGGGAATAGTTGTAGGATCGTAAGAGCCAATAGATTCGATAAATCGACCATCTCTGGGTGAGCGTGAGTCAGCGATTATGATGTGGTAGAATGGGCTCTTCTTTCTGCCCATTCTTTGTAACCTGATTTTTACGGCCATTGTACTTTAGAAAAAGTTTATGGGTTATGAAAATTCTATAAATTTTTAAAGAGGGGGACAAAGATAAGCGTAAATTTTTAGCGAAAATTTAACATGCTAATTATTCTTCTCTGCCATAAGATATGCTTTAATGAAATCATCAATATTACCATCCAAAACCGCTTGAGGATTGCTTGTCTCATAACCTGTGCGTGTATCCTTAACCAATTTGTAGGGATGAAGCACATAGTTTCTGATCTGCGAGCCCCATTCAATTTTCTTTTTTCCTGCCTCTATTTTATCACGGGCTTCGTTTCGCCGCCGTACTTCTTCCTCATAGAGTTTTGATTTCAGCATCTTGAGCGCTTTATCTTTGTTGGCCCCTTGTTGTCGTTCCTCCTGGCAGGCAATTATGATTCCCGAAGGTTTATGATAAAGGCGTACCGCAGTCTCTACCTTGTTTACATTCTGACCTCCCGCTCCGCCTGACCTGAAAGTTTCCCAGGTGACATCACTTAGGTTTACTTCAATCTTAATAGTATCATCTACCAAGGGATAAACAAACACGGAAGCAAAAGAAGTATGCCGCCTTGCATTAGAATCGAAAGGAGAGATGCGCACGAGCCTGTGCACGCCGGATTCGGATTTCAAATAGCCATAAGCAAAGTCACCTTCAAACTCAATGGAACATGATTTTACTCCCGCAACGTCACCATATTGTACATCAAGCTCATGCAATTTATAGCCATTTTTTTCTCCCCACATTAGATACATTCGCATAAGCATGTTGGCCCAGTCGCAACTCTCTGTTCCTCCGGCTCCTGCATTGATTTCAAGCACTGCACCAAGCCGGTCTTCTTCAGATGTAAAGGTTGATTTAAACTCCAAACTCTCTAAAGCATTGAGACATTCTTGTAGTTGGATATTAAGCTCTTCTTCAGAACCTTCTCCGCCCTGGTAGAAATCATAGAGGATATCTAATTCTTCCAGCTTTGATTTTATATTACTGAAAGAATCCACCCACTGTTTATTAGCCTGGATCTGCTTCATGATCCCTTCCGCTTTTTTAGGATCGTTCCAGAAATCTGAACTCGAAGAAAGTTGCTCGTCTTCTTTTATTTTTTCAATCCGGTTATCGACGTCAAAGAAACCTCCTCAGGGCCTCAAGGCGGCTCTTTATATCTTTTAGTTGATCTATAGTCATAATAGCCAAAGGTATTTATTCATAATGAATTCGTTCACTTAAAAGAGGATGCAATGAACAACGGAGTCGAAAAGTGACTCCGTTCCTTTATTCAAGAGCTTGCACTTTTTATTCCTGAATCAGAAGCTTTTCTATCTTTTTACTTTTTCCACACATCAGTTCAATAAGGTATATGCCTGGTGAATATTTTTCAGTATTGAGGGTAAATTGCTTCATTGCAGTCTTACCTTGACTAAGATTGATTCTTTGAAGAACTTTACCTTGAATATCTGAAACTATAAACCACACGGATTCAGTTGATGGGGATGAATAGCTGATGGAGGTAATATCATTCGCCGGATTAGGATATACGCCTAATTGTAATGTATTAACCGGAAGGTTTGTGAGCTCTGTTGGAAATCCTGCTGCCACAATGGTAGCTGTTATCATTGGATCATAATCCGGTCTATAGCGATACACTCCCCAACCATTATCAAAAACTTCAAAGCTGCGATTGCTTACAGGATTCCCGGTGTTACCGAGTGTGATTCCAGTTCCCTGCATATCCCATGATACATAAAAGCCTCCGCTGGTAATAACCACCGGATTGGGTAATTCTATATCTGTCCAGGTTCCTACATTAATGTCATTTGGTGACAGGTAAACAGAATCATACATGGTAAAGGGCAATCCATTAACACCATCATCATCAAAGACCCGACCCGACATGCCTGCGAATGAATAGTTAGAGGCAATCCAATAATGAATCTTGGTGAGGGTTACAGGATAAAAAGGGGGAATAAAATAAGTTCCTACACCACCCTGATCACCTACCCAGTTTACAGAAAAAATACTATTTTCATCATCATTATAGCTTAGCAGTATTTCTGATTGTGTGGTATCTACAGTAATGATTTCCTGATTTTTATTATTATTTGAGTTTACATCATCTCCCGGTAGTTGTGTGTTGGCCGTAAATTTATAGGTACCGATAACTGTCGGATTTAATTGCTGAGCAAAGGTGATCAGTTGTGTTTCTGAAGGCTGAAGACTATCTATAAGTACAAATTCATTCACTACCTGATTGCCCATCGGATCGTTTAATGTTGCCTGAACATTAAACTGACCTGTAGGAATGTTGCCGCCATTTTTTACCAGCGTTGTAAGGTTATGAGGTGTTCCGCTATTTCCAACAAGAAAGATCGCTCCTGTTTCAGGGTTGTCGTTATAAACTACAAAGGCATCCGTAACCTCAAGAGTAGGGTTGGTAGGAGGATAGAATTTTATTGCAGAATTCGCAGGAGGACTTTGATAAGTAAACGTGTTATAAAAAAGACCAATGTCACCGGAATAATTTTCAATTCCTACAGCGCTCGCACCAGAATATGGTGAAACAGGCGTGACATCTTTATATTGAAAAGTAATTGAACTATCAACAGCGCTGAGGATTATCTGAAAAGTATTATTTCCCGACTGTCCATCTACGTTCGTATCGAAATAAGGGACATTTATATAGCTGACAATAAGGGTGTCCTTCGCCCCATTCACCCAATAATAACATGCTGCTGAGTCGTTGGTGCCGGCAAATGTCAGGTCGTTGACGAAAGCTCCAATCAGATCATTTGGCGGTGTAGTGGAAGGTGAAAATGGAAATGGAGAGGCGAGGTTGCCATATTGAAAACTGATGTATCCGTTAGATCCCACATAAAATTCATTTACCGTGTACCAATAATAAGGGAAATCAAAATTCATCTGAAATGGCCCACGGATGTTATCATCCTGAAGCAACTTTACTTCTATTCCAAATTCACTTTCAATATCTATCCAATTATATACAGGGCCATCAGGTTCATTGCTGTCTTTCCATGTATAACCCCACTGATCGGGTCCACCCTGGTCAGCAAAAACGAAGAATGGAACAAGTGAAACAAGAAATATTGTAAAGGTTTTTTTCATATCCCTGATTTTTAAGAATCTTTTTTGAAATGGAAAATTAATGGTTGTAAATGAGATGAAAAAGTGTTTGATAAATTTTCTTCGAGCGATCGGTAGCTGCAATACTAAAATGTATTCCTACTCTGATACAATTGTTACTGTCTTACCATAAGCATGCAGCATGAAGAAACTTATCTGCTCTCATATGGGTTAATAGGCTAATTTTGCGGATTGGCAGACATGAAAAAAGCAGTTTCCATATTTTTACTTCTAATTTTTCTTTTTTCAACCATCGGCGTTATTGCAAGTTCATATAGCTGCAAGATGCAGAAGACGGAGACATGCTGCACCAAAGCAAATAAAAAATGTTGTGAGAAAGAGGTGAAGCTTTTTAAAATTAGTGACGAATATGTCTCTTCTTCATTTCATACACCCCTTAAAACAACCTCGGTATTTGTTTTAGAAGTTCTGATTTTTACTATTCCTGAAACTGTATTAACGGCATCTTACAATCTTCTCAGCACACACGCTCCTCCGGGCTTGCCTTATCCAGTGCTTCCTTTTCTCCAGTCATATTTAATTTGATTTTCTTCCGGAATAACCATAGGTGAGTAAGGTTCACCAAAACATTTTTTCCTACGAAAATCAAATTATCATGAACTATCGTCTTTTAATTTTTCAATTCTTTCTTTTTACGTCCCCCTTCATTGCCCAGTCGCAACATGTAATGGGTACAGTATATGAACGCACCCCCGACCAGAGAGAGGTACCGCTGGTAGATGCAAATGTAATTTTTCAGGGTACTACTATAGGCACGACTACTGATGAAACTGGGATGTTTCATCTCGATAAGCCAGAACCATCAGCCGAATGGCTTGTGATATCATACATGGGTTATCAAAATGATACGGTGAAAGCGGAAGGCCAAAACATTAAAGTAGTCTTAGGAAAGGCCATAATTTTAAAGAACGTTGAAGTAACAGGAACGACGCAGGATTCTTACATTTCATCATTGAACACCCAAAAGACGGAGATCATCTCTTCGGGTGAACTACAGAACAATGCATGCTGTAACCTTTCAGAAAGCTTCGAGTCAAACCCTACAGTAGATGTTTCTTTTTCAGATGCGGTTACTGGCGCAAGGCAGATCCAGATGCTTGGATTGGCTGGCAAATACGCTCAGGTGCTGACAGATGTATTGCCCACAGTAAGGGGTTTATCAACTTATGGGATGAACTATATTCCGGGTCCGTGGATCCATTCGATTAACCTAAACAAGGGTTCTGGTAGTGTTTCTAATGGATATGAATCAATTACCGGTCAGATTGATGTAGAGTTGATGAAGCCTGAGGCAAGTCCAAAACTTTTTGTTAATTTATATGGAAACTCTGAACAGCGGTTGGAAGGCAATATCAATGCTGCACAAAAGTTGAATGATCACTGGTATCATATGACATTGCTGCATGGAGATATGCTGCAGCAACCCATGGATGGAAACCATGACAACTTCTTAGATCTTCCGATGAATAAAACTGTTTCATTGATGGACCGGTGGAAATATGATTCTGAAAACAGGATAGAATCCATGTTTGGTTTCAAAGTTCTGCATGATGAACGCATAGGTGGATCTATAAATTTTAATGAGGAAACAGATAAGCTTACAACGAATAATTATGGGCTCGGCATAAATACCAATAGGGTAGAGGCTTTCGCTAAAAGTAGCTATGGCTTTCCACTAAAACCATATCAGAGTGTGGGCTTGCAGGTTTCCGGAATCTATCACAATCAGGATGCATATTATGGCTTGCGCGTTTACTCGGGCAGAGAGAAAAGCTTATACACGAACCTTATCTTACTATCAGTAATAACTAATTCTCAGCATAAATTTAAAACAGGCATCAGCTATAATTATGATGATTTTGATGAGAGTTTCGACAGCCTTCAAGTGATGCGTACAGAATCTGTTCCGGGTGCTTTTTTTGAATATACTTACGACGATTTGAAAAAGCTGAGTCTTGTTGCAGGATTAAGAGCCGATATGCACAACCTGTACGGATTTGTTGTTACCCCGCGGCTTCACTTGAAATACAGCCTTGGCAACTTCTCTGTATTACGTGCTTCTGCGGGAAGCGGCTTTCATGTAGCAAATATTTTTGCAGAAAATCCGGCTTATCTCGCAAGTTCCAGAGAGTGGGTAATAGCAGAACCATTAGAACCTGAACGCGCCTGGAATTATGGAATAAATTTCACTCAAAAATTTT
The DNA here is from genome assembly GCA_013695715.1 of Chitinophagales bacterium. Classification (GTDB taxonomy): domain Bacteria; phylum Bacteroidota; class Bacteroidia; order Chitinophagales; family UBA10324; genus JACCZZ01. The sequence continues at coordinate 5,718 of JACCZZ010000210.1, forward strand.
ATACCGGTCCAAAAGAAGGAACCTTCAGCATTGACTTGTACCGGACTGACTTTACAAGCCAGGTGATCGTTGATGCGGATTCAGATCCTACTAAGATACTCTTTTACAACCTGAGGGGTAAATCATATTCTAACAGTGCTCAGGCCGATCTAAGTTATGAATGGTTTAATGGATTCACCACCCGCCTTGCTTATAAATTATATGATGTAAAGCAAACATATGATGGAGTGTTAAGGGAGGTTCCCCTGGTTCCAAAGCAGAGGGCATTACTTACACTCACCTACAAAACGCCTGATAAACATTGGGAATTCAGCTCAACCACACAATGGATAGGGGAGCAACGATTGCCTGATACTCAACTGAATCCTGAAATTTATCAAACAATTACTGAGGCTCCAGATTATTTCAGGCAATTGGCACAGGTTACTTACATCATTAGAAGCTGGGAATTTTATTTAGGTGGAGAAAACCTTACGAATTTTACTCAACCTAATCCGCTGATTTCTGCTGAAGACTCTTTTGGGCCTTATTTCGATACCTCGATGGTTTGGGGGCCAGTAACAGGACGTATGATTTACGGTGGACTGCGTTTTACTTTGAAGTAACTATATTGAAGCTTCAAGACTAGGATTAGGAAACGTTTTTCTGTTGGACAGTGAGACAGCTAAATCAAAACAGTAGGGAATTTTATAGCTAAATAATCTTAATAAATAGTAAGTATTGGTTTTCCTTCGGCTACTGTAATCAGCAGGGGTGAGGGCAATTCTTTGAAGTGGTGCATGGAGGAAGGAAACAAGCGGGGAAACATATGCATAAAGAACCTAAAAAAAAGTCAATAACCGGCAACTAAATACAACACTTAGATAAAAATTATATATTCGTAACCTACAGATTTAATTATTATTCAATTTAACCTTTGCTCTCTCCACATCCCGTTTCATTTCTTCCACCATTTTCTCCACTGATTCAAATTTTCGTTCTTCACGTATCCATTCAATAAAAGTGATTTTTAATAATTGGTCGTAAATATCCTTGTTGAAATCGAAGAGGTAGGCCTCTATCGTTCGGTGATTTCCGTTTACTGTTGGCCTAAATCCAATGCTTGCGGCACCCTTAAAATGATGTTGCCCCAGTGCTGCCTTAACTGCATAAACTCCGTCACCAGGTATTAATTTATATTTATCAGGTACCTGCACATTGGCTGTAGGAAATCCCAATTTTCTTCCAAGCTGTTTTCCTCTTACTACTATTCCCTCCATAAAATAGTGATGTCCCAGCAAGTGAGATGCGGTTTTTACATCGCCCTCTAAGAGCGCAAGCCGTATGCGTGACGAGCTTACTTCTATATCTTCAATAAGCTGCTTGGGAATCTCCTCAATTGTAAAATGATATGTATCAGATAGTTTTTTGAGCAGCTCGATATTTCCGTCGCGGTGATGGCCAAACTGGTGATTGTAACCTATAACAATCACTGCAGGATGGAATCTATTTACCAGAAACTGATCTACATATTCTCTAGCAGACAACCTTGAAAACTCTTTGGTGAATGGCACAACTACCAGGTGATCTACCTTATATTGATTTAATAAGTCTATCTTCTCCTGCAGTGTTGAGAGCAGGTAAAGAGAGGTGTCTTCAGGATAAACTATTGTTCGCGGGTGCGGCTCAAAAGTTACAAGCACACTTTCACCATTAATAGCTCGTGCTAATTTTTTTATGCGATGGATCAACTGCTGATGTCCACGATGTACTCCATCGAAAGTCCCTACCGTAATCACGGCATTGGTAAATTTAGGCAGTGCATCGGGGCTTCTATGAACCTGCATTATAGATTTCCATCTGCAATTTAACCACGATTATTTTCATTATTAAGATAATTCTTCATTTAATAACTTACATTACTGTCTCCCATTTTATCCATGGAAGCAAATCCCTTCGATTGTTGTCCCTGAATATAAGCTTGGAAATCCTCTACCTGCCATGCATCTTTCAATTGATAATTGCCAATGCGTGTGCGGCATAGGGCGGACAGATAAGCCCCGCTTTGCAGCACCTTTCCAAAATCATTAACCAGCGACCGGACATAAAATCCTTTCCCGCATACAACTCTAAAGCTTACTTCAGGCAATGTTATCGCTGTAATTTCGAATTTATGTAACAGCACTTTTCTCTTTTCAATATGAAATATCTCACCCTGACGTGCTTTCTTATATGAGCGCCTTCCTTCTACATATACTGCAGAAAAAGCAGGAGGCGCCTGCATTATTTCGCCTGTAAATAATGAAGCTGCGCTTAAAATGTTTTGATCTGTGATATGACTGAACTCATATACACAATCAATCTCCTTCTCACGATCAAAACTAAGAGTGGTAGCCCCAAGAATCATAGTGCCTGTATATTCTTTTTCCGCATCCTGAAATTCCGAGATTCGTTTAGTAAATTTTCCGGTACAAAGAATTAACAATCCTGTGGCGTATGGATCAAGTGTACCTGCATGACCAACTTTTGCTTGTGTGAGCCGCTTAACTTTTTTAACCACATCAAAGGAAGACCAATCGAAAGGTTTATTAAAGAGGACAACTGCCCCTTCACGGATTTCATCAAGGGTCATAACATATGCAAATTCACCTTTAAGGCTATTAAAATAAGCAATATGGTGCCAACGATGATCCGGTAATATCCGAAAGCTTTGAAACCATGTTTAGTCAGATAACCAACAAATGCCTTAACTGCTATCATGGCTACAATAAAAGCAACTATAAAGCCTATGGCAAGAGGTATTAGGGTATCAGAGGTGATGGATTTATAATGATCTAAAAGATCTAATGCAGAAGCCGCAGCCATTGTAGGAACCGCTAAAAAAAAAGAAAATTCAGCAGCCTGCTTCCTGCTTAACCTTTGAGTCATTCCCCCTACAATGGTTGCAGCTGACCTGGAAACACCAGGAATCATTGAAATTACCTGAAACAATCCAATCTTTAGCGCCATAAAAAAAGAGACAGGTTCTTCCGGAACATCGCCTTTTTCTGTAAAAATTTTGTCTATAAATATAAGAACGATTCCGCCTGCCAGCATTGACACTGCTACTACAGTTACGCTGCCCAACATTTGCTTTACCAGATCATGAAAAAGAAACCCGAATACTGCTGCAGGGAGGAAAGCTACAATAAGGGTTAAATAAAAATTTAACAACTCCTTAAAGGGTCTGCTTCCGGGTAAAAACTTTCTCCAGTACAGCACTACAATTGACAAAATAGCACCAAACTGAATCACTACCTCAAACATTTTTACAAAATCATTGTCATTTATTCCCATCAGGGTTGAAGCTATAATCATGTGACCCGTAGATGAAATGGGTAAAAATTCTGTGATTCCCTCTACTATACCTAAAATGATTGCCTGTAAATTGTTCATGATAAATATTGAAGGCGGCAAAGATATGAGGGAAGGGCATACTTCAAACTTAGTGATTGATCAGGTATTCAATGCCCAGGGTAATGCAATTTTATTAAGATTAAGCTTTTCCTTTCTTATTAGAAATGATAAAATCACTTTGAGATCAGTGAGGAAACGATTATCCCCAATCTATTGTGAACGAATGTTTATGAGTTCGGTAAATCTTTACACATTTCTTTCCAATTGTAAAATCTTATTCTATAAGGCAGCGCTGACATAAAATTGTATATCTTGTGCCACGTAATTTCTTTTTTAATATAAAACTCTGAAAACTATGAAGAACTTTTTTGTTTATGCTGCTTTAGGATTAATAGTCGCTTTTTCATCGTGCAATCAAGCTGAGAAAACCGACAACAACACCACCGATAATAACTTAAATGATAGTGACATGGTGCTGAAGAAAGATAATGAAGTATCTCAACAAGAAAAGCAGGAAACTAACTGGAATGATGTTGATTTTACCTCGCCTATTGTTAAATATGATGAGGTAAGTTCAAAGGATATTGATGTTCGCGGCAATGATCAATATACAATTTATAGTATAAATGAGGATATTCTTTTCGCTTCGGGACAATCATCTTTAAGCGCAACCGCAGAAAGTAATCTTACACAGATTGCTGCCTCTATTAGCCAGCGATATCCAGAGGGTAAAATTCGTGTATATGGTTACACGGATTCTATTGGCAGCAAACAAGAGAACAAAGATCTTTCGCGTGCTCGTGCTGAGGCTGTTAGAAATTTCCTGGTAAGCAATGGACAAGTAGCGGAAGACAGAATTGACGTTAATGCAGAAGGCGAGAAAAAGCCTGTTGCGTCAAATGAAACAGCTGAAGGAAGAAAGCAAAACAGACGTGTTGAAATTGTAGCAAGGAAATAATAATAATTTAGACGTGTAGAGATAAGGACTCTGTGGGTTTTACTCACAGATTTTTTTTTGCCTGAAAGGAGTTGTACGATAGGCTTTGATCAAATTGCAAACATTTCGTACCTTAGTTGCAGAATTACAGTTAATTAAATAATTAATATTATTCATGTCATCATTAAAGGTTTCCAGAGAATTTCTCGATGGTCCAGTTGCTAAGATAATTAACCAGGCCACAAAAGTTGCTGAATCTATGAATGGAAATAAGAATTTTCCAATTCCTCCAATATCTCCCGACGGATTGCAGTCAGTAGTTAATGATCTTAAGCTGATGGAAACAAAAGCCAAAGACAAAAAGCAGCAACATATTATTAACAGAGATGTGGCTCTTGCTGATGTTCAGGATTTTTTATTGCAGAATGCTACGTATGTTGAAAATGCTTCCAAGAATGATCTGGTTGTTTTATTAAGTAGTGGTTTTGAAGCGAAGCCAAACCCTTGAAGCAAATTATAGAATTCTTTTTCTCAACTTACAATAACGTTTAAGCGCCTGGCTGGAAAGCTTAGATAAAAATCATCGAAGCTTTAGTAACTTGTTATGCCGGTTAACCAGCAATCCGGTGGCTAAAAGTAAAAGCAGTTCCCCCAAAGTAAACAAGGTCCAGTTGAATGATTGCGGCACATAGCCTGTAATGTCGTTAAACATCTGCTCCTGGCTTAGTGGAGTCCAAAGGGAAGAGCGTTTATTTGATAAAAGGTAATGGATATAATCCCACATAAAAGAAAATATTACACTTACCGCACCAGCAATAAGAAGTAACCATTCTCTTTTACTGATAGAAACCCGGAGATCGTATTGATAATAATAGGCGATGAGTAATGTAAGCAGAATCATACTCATTGATAAAATACACGGAGCGATTACGGGACCAATCCATGGTACAGGAATAAGAAATAGTATGTCCCACGTAAATAGTGAATCTGGCCAATCTAAAAAGAGCTTTAAAAAGATATAATAGAAAATATCCCATGCACCAAAGCAGAAGATAAAGAAAGAGAACCTTTGTACAGCATTCTTTCCTGCGATGATACCGATGGCAAGCAGCATGATGATGGCTGCAGCTTCACGAAGTAACTCGATTCCAGCAATGGCAGGAGGAATAGGCGATAAGGGAAATTTAAATCCTTCAGGGTAATACAATTCTCTTAAATAGATGACTACGGCTGCCTCTAAAAAACCCATAGCAATACTGAAAATAGCAAGTACGAAAAATATTCTCCAAAAGGGATTCATAGATAAAGGAGGTGAGCTAATCGTGCTGACTGATGTTGTAAGTTTTTAGTCGAAACAGGAAGGGTTAAACATAGTAACTTATATTCCGTAAAAGAGCCGAAAGACAGCAGAGGATAATGGGTATATTCTCATCAGGGAGAATTTACATATTATCAGTTTAGAGGTGCTGATGGAAGCTGAGGCTGACTTCTTATCTCTTCCTTCGGCTCTGAATTCTCATATGCAGTAATGATCTTTTTTACCAGTGGATGGCGAACCACGTCCTGCTCGCTTAGATAAACCGTACCGATTCCCTTGATATCCGAAAGTATGTCGAGTGCGCGAAATAAGCCACTTCGCTGTGTTTTTGGAAGATCTATTTGCGTGATGTCTCCAGTGACGATACACTTAGCAGATGAACCAATACGGGTAAGGAACATCTTCAATTGAGACTCAGTGGTATTTTGGGCTTCATCAAGAATAATGTAAGCATGATCGAGTGTGCGGCCTCGCATGAATGCGAGAGGCGCAACCTCAATCACCCGGTTTGACATATAAAAGTTTAGCTTATCAAGAGGAATCATGTCGTCAAGTGCATCATAAAGCGGGCGCAGATACGGATCAATCTTTTCTTTAAGATCTCCAGGCAGGTAACCAAGGTTTTCACCTGCTTCAACAGCAGGTCTGGTGAGAATTATTTTTCTGATCTCTTTATTCTTCAACGCTCGAACAGCAAGAGCAACTGCCGTGTAAGTTTTGCCTGTGCCAGCAGGACCAATGGCGAAGATGATGTCATTATCTTCAGCAAGATCAACCATCTTTTTCTGATTTGGAGTCTTTGCCTTTACCACAATTCCATTCGGGCCATACACTATCGCATCATCATGCGCTTTAGGCATGTCGAGGTCGAAAGGATCTAAATCATCCAAAAGGTCTTCTGTCGCCTTGTCTGTAAGGCGGCCATATTTTTCTATGAAGTGAATTAAGTTATTGATCTTATCCTCAAGCAATCCAAGATCTTCTGTGTTTCCTTCAATTTTGATCTTGTTGCCTCGAGAGGTAAATTTTACCCTGGGGAAAGCATTTTTTAAAATATGTAATCGTGAGTTATTAATTCCAAGGAGGTCAACGGGATCGATGGAGTCGAGGTGAATTATTAATTCTGTCAAGGTTGGTTTAGCTTGTTTTTATTTAGTAAAAATAAGGTAAAAAACGATTTCGGATTTTAATACAATTTAACGATGAAAAAATGCCAAAATCTTTGTTGGTAAATGATAAAAAATAGATTAAATAATTGTTCAAGACTGACCGAAGAGTAAATCCTACTTATAGAGTCTTTTGCAACAGCTAACATTTACTTTCTTTGCACGTTCTTTATTCACTTTGATCTACTGTGAACAATAAGAACAGTTCCAATGACCATTATCACTCTTACAACGGATCTTGGCACCCGCGATCATTATGTCGGTGTGGTGAAGGGTGAGCTGCTTAGGACTTTATCCAACATTCAAATTATAGATATCTCGCATGATATCACCCCTTTCAACATCATGCATGGTTCATTCGTTCTAAAGAATAGTTATCATTATTTTCCTAATGGCACCTATCACCTTATCGGTGTCAATATGCTGTATGAAGAAAATTCTCAATTCCTCATTGTAGTTAAAGACCAGCACACTTTCATAGGTCCTGATAACGGGATCTTTGGCCTTTTATGGAATGGGGAGCCTGCAGATCAGGTTTTCAGGTTGATAATAAATGACGCGGAAAGAAGAAGCACCTTGCCAATGAAAGATTTATATGTGCGGGCAATGAGACATCTTTTAACTGGGGGTAACATAGAAAAAATCTCAGGAAAAATTTCGTCTTTCAGGCAAAGTACTATGGGAAGGCCTATCGTATCTCCGGATCACATGAGGGGTTCAATCATCTATTTCGATCATTTTGAAAACGCAATCGTAAACATTCAAAAAGATGAATTTGAAAGCCTTAGAAAAGGAAGGAAATTTATTTTTTATTTCAAAAGATATGATGATGTTGATTCTTTAAGCGATAACTATTCAGATGTGCCGGAGAGCGAAAAGCTATGCCTGTTTAATTCAAGTGGGTACCTCGAAATTGCAATCAACAAAGGCAATGCAAAAGGTTTGCTGAATTTGAGTGTAGGAGATATTGTTCAGGTGGAATTCAGATAAGCAGTGCGGAGATAAAGAATTGTTGCAGGAACCTGGTTTCAAACGATTTGATCATAATCATTGGATAAACAGGATTTAAAAAAATAAATTGGTCATCTCACCACAGCACTTTTATGTGCCTGGATTCTTCAATTTGCCTATCTTAGTTGCTGAAATAAACAGGATGAAAAATAATTACCACCACTCACTTTTTTTAATTACCTTTTTCTTGATTGCGTCCGCAAATTTGTTTGCACAACATACCCCTTTCAAAATACCCTTATCTGCAACTTCTAATGTTGCAGAAAATTCTGCAGATTGGAATCCTGTATTAATCAATTTTGATAATGAAGTAGGGGATGAGTTTGCAGAAGATAAGATTCTGAGTGCACAAAAAGAAAAAGTCATGAATCTATTCTCTGTGCATCATGAAGCTTTAATAGCTCAAACGGCCAGGGATATCATTGACACTCCATATGTAGGAAGGAATTTTCCAGGCAATAACTATGATAATTCAGTCCCTAACGATAACGAGATTGCTATTTCTAATTCAGGATATATTGTTTCTGTAATGAATTCCACCATATTCATGTACGACCTTAATTCTGATACGACCATCAGCTACATGTCATTGGATGCTTTTGCCACTTCACTTGGAAATGTGCAGAGTAAATACGATCCAAAAGTGATCTATGATCCTCTGGAGAATAAATTCATTGTTGTTTTTCTTGCAGGCTTTACACACAACACTTCGAGCATCATCGTAGCTTTTTCTGAATCGGATCAGCCTGCACAGAGTTGGAACTTTTATGAGCTCCCCGGCAATCCTCTAAACGACACCTTATGGAGCGATTATCCTATGGTAGCATTAACCGAACACGAGTTGTTTATCAC
>JACCZZ010000146.1 GCA_013695715.1 Chitinophagales bacterium
GGCTGACAAATCTAATTTTAATTACAATGTAAATAAGTACTTCCCTATTCCCCAAAGCGAAAGAGACAGAAACCACGCTTTGTATTAATTACCCAATTTATTCATTAATTCACTAATAAATTTAAAATCATGACACAATTAAATTTTCGTTTCAAATTCATTACGGCTGCAGCTCTCTGCAGCTTATTATTCTCAACCATGTTTTTTGCGTGCAAGAAAGATGACGATCCAGCAGACATAGTAGATCAGGCCTGTCTTACAAATAACATTGCTATTGCTCAGGCTTTATACGATGGATCTGTAGAAGGTACTAAACCCGGTGAGTACGTTGTCGGCTCAAGAACCGATCTGAAAACGATTCTTGATGCTGCAATAGTAGTTTCAAATACTTCTACCGCCACCCAGGCAGACATTACTAATGCATGTGACCAGCTTCAGGCAGGCATAAATGCCTTTAGTGCAAGTTTAATCCACGAAATAGCTGAAGAAAATCTTATTGGCTTCTGGAAGATGAATGGCAATGCTAATGACTCTTCCGGTAAAGGGAATAACGGGGTTCTCACCATTGGGCATTTCTATTTTGGAGCAGGATCCGTTACTCCTACTCTTGATCGTTTTGGTCGTCCAGATATGGCGTATCATTTTGATCATGGTGGAAATATCGAGGTTCCCTATACATCAACACTTAACCCCCAAGAAATGACCCTGAGCATATGGTGTAAAAAGGATACAGCCGGAAGAACTATTAATGCGGATACGTATACTTTAATGTCGTTAAATCGCTGGAACGGGTATAAATACCAGCTTCAGTCAGCGAACAAGTTCTTTTATACTGTACATGCCATAAATGGTGCAGATACGGTCTATTATGATAAGGATGACGAAACTGCCGTATTAGACAATGGAGTTTGGTATCATGGTGTAGTTACCTATAAGTCAGGCGAGATGAATTTCTATGTGAATGGAGATTTAGTCAAGTCATGGACGGATGTTCCTGGTACTCCAATCACCGTTCCCTCCACTATTAATTTTGTGATTGGCCAGGACCTTCCTACCAGCTATTATCTTACCAGTGATCTTACGGGAAACCAATTAGTGGATTATGGTGGATTCTGGACAGGAGACCTGGACGATGCTATGTTTTATAACACAGCCTTAGATGCTACACAGGTCAAATCTATTTTTGATAATCAGAATACCCTTTAACTTTTAAAAAGTTGATCAATTACCCCTGCAGTAGCTCTACCACTGCAGGGTTTTTTATACACAAGCATTTTTTCCTTTCGCATCACATTGACTGATAAATCGGCCCATGTTTCTCCGCCTGCGATACTATATTATCTTAACAGGGTTCATTCAAATAATTTCTTGTAGCACTAATCAAGAAAAAGATAAACCCTTGCTTTTCTGGTGTTCAAATAATCAGAGAGAAATAGAGCTTTTTACGCAGCAGACTGAGGTGTGGAATAATGGCCCGTCCGGCATTCCAATTCATTTGCAGCCCATTCCCGAAGGACAATCCAGCGAAGAGGTTATCCTTGCTGCCGTGGTTGGAAAGACTACACCCGATATTTATGCCAATATGTGGCAGGGCAGTGTGGAGTTGTACGCACGCGCAGGTACCTTAATTCCACTTGATACACTTAAAGGATTTCTTAAATTTATTTATGAGCGATGTGACAGCTCTGTAATTAAGGAGATCACTTCTTCCGATGGACATATTTACCAGGTACCATGGAAGGTAAATCCTATCATGACGATTTATAACCAGGATATCTTTTTAGCAAATGGTATTACCGAAATCCCTGATAATTATAGCAAATACAGACAGGCTGCAGAGGTTTACAAAAGCAACAGCAGAAAAAATGGTCAGACGCATAATTGGTTTGGATATACTGAGGTAAAACCCATATGGTATGAACGCTTATTCAATTTTTATCCATTATACCTTGCTGCTTCCGGGGGAGCATCCCTTATCAGGGATAATAAAGCTGTTTTTAATAATGAATATTCGATAGAGGTTTTCAGATTTTTACAGAGTTTATATAGAGATGGATATTTCACAAGAGAACGATTATCCGCGGCAGGCGATGCCTTTGTCTTACAGCAGATCACAACAAAATGGACAGGCCCATGGGAAATTTCTTACCTTCTTCAAATACCTGATAGGCATTTTAAGTTTGATTATTATGCTCCACCTGTCCCAGACGATCATGTAGGTCCGGTATATACTTATGCAGATCCGAAAAATATAGTAGTATTTAATACCTGCACTCGTCCGCAGGAAGCATGGGACTTCATGAAAACTCTCATTGATAAAAATGGCGATTTGAAGTTGTTAGAAACTACCGGCCAGTTGCCGAGAAGAAAAGATTTGCAGACAGATGCTTTTTATACCGATTATTTTACGAAGAATCCAATGATGATGACTTTTGCAAAACAGGTTCCTTTTTCAAAAGGAATAGATAATTGTGAAGTGATTGTAGAGGTGCTCGATATAATTTCACAGGAATATGAGGCATGTGTGGTGTACGGAAAAAAGACGCCTGAAAAAGCAATAGAGGATGCCGAGCGGGCCGTTAATGTTTTGCTTGGCGAAAATACTCCCTCCTTGAACGCTATGTAAGAGATACATGCATATATTTATATTTTAATAAACTCACACCTTGCATTGTTAATGTTACATTCCCAATCAAAAGAACATGGTAGGTTTGATCAATAATAGATATCATTAGTTGCAGAAGAAGATTTTACAAATCGGAATTGTAGGTGCAGGTAGCTTTGCGTCTTTTGCGGCACATGCATTCTTAAGAGTAGAAGGAGTAAAAATCGTTGCCGTTGCAGATGTTAATGAAACGGCGGCTCAGCATATGGGCGCTGAACTGAATGCCGAAGTTTATGTGAATTTTGAAACATTTTTAAACGATATTAATATTGATCTTGTCTACATTGCTACCCCTCCGTTTTTACATTATCTTCATTCAAAACAGGCTTTGCTTGCCGGCAAACATGTAATATGTGAAAAGCCTGCTGCCTTACATGTAAGTGAAGCTGAGGAATTAACAGTGCTTGCCACTTCTCTCAGCTTATTATATGTGGTTAACCTCATGCAGCGGTATAATCCATTATATTCAATTGTAAAATCTACCGTAAACGAAAAACTGCTGGGCAATTTTCTTCATGGATTTTTTGAGAATTATGCGAGCGATGAAAATCTATATCCGGATCATTGGTTTTGGGATGAATCAAAAAGTGGTGGTATATTCATCGAACATGGAGTTCATTTTTTTGATATGTTTTCAGGATGGCTGGGTGAAGGAAAAATAGTAAGTGCATTGCAGTTGCAGCGTCCTTACAATGGCAAAAAGATCGTAGATCGTGTACAGGCAACAGTCCTTTATCAGGGTGGAACGGTAAATTTTTATCATGGTTTCGACCAGCCAAAAATCTTAGACAGGCAGGAAATGCGATTACAATTTGAAAGGGGAGAAATTACTTTGTATGAATGGGTTCCTGTAAAGATGAAATTGCATGGATTACTGCTCAATGAACAATTACAAATACTTTCGGAGCTCTTAGTGAATTTTAAAATGGTTCATCATAACAAACCATTTTTACAAAGTCAAACCGCTAAAGCAAGATTTAATGATGTAATTTTTGATGATCATATTACCCTTGAGTATGAAGATGTCTTAGGAAAACAAAACCGCTACCAGGAAATGCTGATGGCAATGATTACTGATCAGTGGACATGGATTAAAGATCAAAATCATGTTCGGATTGTTGACCATAATAATGCAGTTCAATCCTTGAAAATGGCAGGGGAAGCAAATCGAATAGCACAAAATATTCAATCCTGAGAATGAATGCCGATATACCCATAAAGCAGAGAGGCAAAAAAACATCCTTGTTTCGGCGAAAAGAAATACTGCCCTATTTAATGGTATCTCCTTACCTGATTTTTGTCTTAGTTTTTGTTTTGTTTCCGGTACTTTTTTGTCTTTTTCTCACCTTCCACAAATGGAATATCATTGGGCCTATGCATTTCATAGGGGCAGATAATTATACCCGTTTGTTTCATGACAGGCTGTTCTGGAAGGCAATTGGCAACACACTTAAATTTTTGCTTCTTCATATTCCCCTTCAATTAGTCGTGTCCTTGTTCTTAGCATACTTGCTTAATCAAAAAATAAGGGGCATCCCATTTTTTAGAGGGGCTTTTTTTCTGCCCGTTATTGTATCAGGTGTAGTGATCACCATTCTGTGGTGGCAGCTATTGGGATATGATACAGGATTGATTAATCGGCTGCTAACCTCTGTTGGAATTCCTAAAGTTGGGTGGCTAGTGAATCCTGATGTTGCTATTTATTCGATTGCTTTGATGGCGACATGGAAGAATGTTGGTTTGTATGTTATTCTTTTCCTCGTAGGCTTGCAGACAGTACCTCCGCAGTATTACGAAGCGGCCAAATTAGAAGGTGCAACCCGGTGGCAACAATTTCATCATATCACTTTACCCATGATAAATCCAACAATTTTCATGGTGGTAATCTTATCTACAATTGGAGGATTTTCTTTATTTATAGAACCCTATATAATGACTGGCGGAGGTCCGATGAATCAAACAATATCGGCGGTATTATATATTTATAAGCAGGCATTTCAATTTTATAATATGGGATACTCTGCTACTCTTGGCTTTTTCTATGCGATTATGATTATGACAGTTGTAGTGCTGCAGAAGAAACTTATTGAAAAGGAAGAATAGAATTAATGAAATGATAAGACATTTATCGCATGACGTAAATGATAAACTTCGAAGATGATGATTTAAAATATAAAATTAGTATGAAAAAGTTTTTATGAAAGAAAGTCTTTCATCCCGGAAATTATTACTGTATGCAGTGTTGCTCGTAGCAGCGCTAACATTCATTTATCCTTTTATCTGGATGATTGGGGCATCGCTTGCCCCTGAAAGTGAAATCGGAAAAATGAATCTATGGCCATCTCATCCGAGCCTCGGAAATTTCAAATCAATGATGGAAAAGATACCAATCGGCCATTCATTGATTAATAGTCTGTTGGTTGCAACCGTAATAACCGCATTAGTAATAACAACCGGATCCATGGTCGGATATGCTTTGGCAAAAATGAGGTTTCAAGGGAGACAATTCATTTTCTATGTGATAGTTTTCACCATGTCGCTGCCTTTTCAAATAACACTGATTCCGAACTATATTACTATGGTCAATTTACATTTAGTCGACACTTTCCTTGCTCTTATCCTGCCTTTTGCG
>JACCZZ010000187.1 GCA_013695715.1 Chitinophagales bacterium
TGTATTTTGGCGATACTCAGGTCAGGATATTGATAGCGCGATATTAGAATGGCTCCCTCGAGCAAATCCCCCTGATCTTTATTCGTCCATTGCTTTAACTCTTTTAACAGTGTTTCGAACTGTATTAAGTGGATCAGTTCTTCAAGCCTATAATGAAGATTCGGATCAAAAGTTTTCTCCCAGGCATCTTCTAATGAGGGTATAATAGAGGTGCCGAATGCGATAAGCCGATCAGTGACATGACGGTACACCTCCTTATCGGGATCGTCCAATAGATTGATGAGGGCGCTTAGTTCTTTTTCTTTCAGGGGCTCTTTCAACTTAATGACAACAGAATAATATTATCTTCCTTTTCTTTTAAATTTACCAAAGCTTTTTTTAGGTGCTTCCTTAGCTTTCTCCAGCAATTCCATGCAATCATCCAAAGATAAAGCCTTGGGATCCTTTCCGGCAGGTATCTTTGCATTTAGTTTTCCACTCTTAACATAGGGGCCCCATTTTCCTTCAAGAATGGAGATGCCATTTCCCTTAAATTCCTTTATTACACTCGACTGTTTAGCATTGATCAGCTCAATAGCTTCTTCGAGCGGAATTGTCATTGGATCCTGATCTTTTTTTAAGGAATAGAATTTCTTATCATATAGCACATATGGTCCAAATCTGCCCTCACTGATTGTAACATCCAAACCTTCATGAGTGCCTGCAACACGCGGCAACTGGAACAATGCCATCGCTTCATCGAAGGTGATTGTTTCGAGGTTCATGCCGCTGCGAAGCTTTGCGAATCTTGGTTTTTCCTCCTCATCTGGTCCGCCAATTTGAACCATAGGGCCATAGCGACCCATACGCGCTATTACTTTGCGGCCCGACTTGGGATCTACACCAAGCTCACGCTCGCCTGTAACACGATCTGCATTTTCTAATGTGTTTTCCACGTTCTTATGAAAGGGTTTATAAAAATCATCAATCATCTCGTCCCATTTTTTCATTCCGTTAGATATGTCATCAAACTCCCGCTCAATCTCGGCGGTGAATCCATAATCCATCACAGTTTGAAAATGCTGCATCAAAAAATCATTAACCATCATGCCTATATCTGTCGGAAACATTTTTGATTTTTCTGTGCCGAAGGTTTCCGATTCTGTTATCTTTTCAATCTTCGAGTTCTTCAGCTTAATCAGAATGAAATCACGCTTTACACCCTCTTTATCTTTCTTTTCTACATAACCACGCTTTTGTATGGTGCTTATGGTTGGTGCATATGTAGAAGGACGACCAATTCCTAGTTCTTCTAATTTCTTAACCAGGGAAGCTTCAGTGTAACGTGCTGATGGGCGGGTGAAACGTTCCGTTGCATTCATCTCCAGAAACTCCAGAACTTGTCCGGCAGTTAATGGGGGTAACGTTGCTGATTCAACAATATCCTCTGAAGGTTGTGCCTCCTTTTGCTCTCCATCATCGTCAGTAGATTCCATATAAACCTTCAAAAATCCGTCGAACATCAGTACTTCACCGCTGGCAACCAGCTCTTCATTTTTAACCTTAGATATGCTAATCTTTGCGGAGGTCCTTTCCAGGAGCGCATCGCTCATCTGCGATGCTATAGTTCGCTTCCATATCAGATTATAAAGACGCTGCTCACCATCATCCCCATCAGTATCTTTGTTTTCAATATATGTAGGCCGGATGGCTTCGTGCGCTTCCTGTGCATTGGCAGTTTTTGTAGCATATTTCCGATGGTGTGAATATTGTTTGCCATATGACTTAATAATCTCATCCTTTATTGATGACAGAGCAGTATCAGAGAGGTTGGTCGAATCAGTACGCATGTAGGTGATCTTTCCTGCCTCATAAAGCTTTTGCGCAATCACCATGGTTCTGGCTACAGAATATCCAAGTTTTCTACTTGCCTCCTGCTGAAGTGTAGAGGTCGTGAATGGTGCCGAAGGAGATTTTTTGCCTGGCTTCACCTGCACATCCTTCACAGTATATATTGAGCCGAGGCATGCTTTTAAAAATTCTTCCGCTGTTTTCTCGTTGCTTTTATTTTTAGGAAGCTCTGCCCTAAATGAAACGTTGTTCCCGAATTTATCTTTTGCTTTAAACAGTGCGATAATTTTATACGAAGATTCAGGAGAAAAGCCTGTGATCTCCCGCTCGCGCTCTACAATCAGCCTCACAGCAACGGATTGAACCCGGCCGGCAGAGAGGGATTTGCTGTTAGAGATCTTGCGCCATAGGATGGGGGACAATTCAAAACCTACTAGGCGATCCAGAATTCTCCTTGCTTGCTGTGCATTAACCATGTTTAAATTAATGCTACGCGGATTTTTTACTGCATCGAGAATAGCTGGCTTCGTGATCTCATGAAAAACAATTCGCTTTGTTTTGCCTACATCCAGCCCCAAGGCGTGACATAGATGCCATGAAATTGCTTCCCCTTCACGATCCTCGTCAGTTGCCAGCCATACTTCACTTGCATCTTTCACTAAGCGCTTGAGCTCTTTTACAACGTCTTTCTTCTCCGCACTTACTTCATATGTAGGCTCATACCTATTCGCTATATCAATTGCCTTATCTGATTTCGGAAGATCGCGAATGTGTCCGTAGCTTGACTTCACTATAAAATTATTATCGAGGAACTTCTCAAGCGTCTTTGCTTTCGCAGGACTTTCCACAATCATCAGATTCTTCTCATCACCGGTCGCTTTCTTTTTAGCCATGAATCATCTTATAAGTAATCATTCAAAAAAACCTTCTTCCTGGTTTCGGGCAAAGTAAAAATTTTAAGCGGGAATAATCAAAACTTTACTTCTGCTAAGGCATTAACTAAACAGGATATGCTTTTCGTAGAAGCTATTTGAAAGGGTCAATATTGAAATTGCGAGGTCTATGACATGGCTAATAAGGCTACGCACATTTATAGTTCCTAACCTTATTCATAATAACTTTATGTCTTACCACTACAAGAAAAATAGGTACGTTCATAAATTATGATCAGGCAGCTTGGCATCGAAGGGATTTATGTTGTTCATGCCAAAGTGGGTTATAAATTTCATGAGGAAAGAATTAATAAACTCTTTAGAAAATATGATTTACAATTTGAGTTTGTAATAGATGGTGATCCCGCTTATTTTGATAAGAAGATATTGGACAAATATTTTTCTGAAGACATACGTCAGTTATTACCTGACGGCATCCTATCCTGTACGCTAAACCATATTTTAAGCTATGAAAAGATGGTTCTAAATAATAATAAATATGCGCTGGTATTTGAAAATGACCCCTTCTTTTTGAAGAATTTTACTAACCAAATACAAAACATCGTGAAAGAAGCTGCTACTTTGGAACCTGGCTTTTTAATTTCCCTTGAGAATACTACGCTCCAATTTCCTTCTGTGAAAAAATTAAAGAAAGGAAAATATTTGTATGCAGCAACTTATGGAAGGTGTGCCGGTGCGTATATGATTGATTTAACAGCAGCGAAAGATATATTAGAAGATTTACGAACGAATAAATGCAGACACGTTATTGACTGGTGGCATAATTCATTAATTGATCGGAATGTAGTAAAAATGTTTTGGGCAGATCCACCTTTAACAGAACAGGGTTCTCACAATGGTCTGCTGTCTTCAACTATCTCATCCAAAAATAAAAGTACAGTCCGACGTGTCTCATGGCTGGTGCAAAAATATTATAAAACTTATATTGCAAGGTGGTTTAAATAAATATCCTTTTGCACACCCTTTCATAAAAATTTCCAAAACAAGACTTACCAAAGAAATGTGTGCATGTCGAGGAACTCTACGCTTTCATGCAGCAATATGAATATTATATCCTTCTATTCCTCAAAAGTTGAAACAGAAACATGAATTCGTCTTTAAAAACAATTTTATGGCTGCAGTTCGGAGCAACCATTGATATGCTCGAAAATGCACTTGTTGCTTGTCCTGATAAGCTGTGGAATACTGATTCAAGATTCTGGTATATCGCATATCATACATTGTTTTATCTAGATTATTACAAGTCCGATACGCCAGATAGCTTTTTACCGCCAGCACCTTTTACCTTATCTGAATTGGATCCTGCCGGAGAGCGTGTATAGCAAATCAGAATTGGTAGAATATCTTAAGTTTAGCCGGCAGAAGTGCCATGATTTGATTGCCAGCTTAACACCTGAGGGGGCAGAGAAGCGCTTTGTAAATGAGTATAGAAATTATAGTATTTTGGAAATACTGCTTTACAACATGCGTCATGTGCAGCATCACGTGGCTCAACTGAATTTGTTGTTGCGGCAAGGTATGGATGATGCACCTAAGTGGGTATCTCGAACGAAGGTAAGCTTATAGTAGTCAAATGATGCATCCGATTTTCTTTAGAAAAGCAATCGAGTTGTTATTGTAAAATTTCTTTCGGTACAATCATTAGGTTTGCCAGCGAATGCAAATATTAATCAGAATATTTAATGAATCAATTGCAATAGCAATCCGTGAATTGCGTGTAAATAAATTGCGCACAATATTGACATTACTTGGTATTTCTATTGGAATTTTTTGTGTTATATCAATTTTTGCATCTGTGGATTCTTTGGAAAAAAACCTTCGAACAAGCATTAACAAGTTTGGAAGTAACGTGATATACATCACAAAATTTCCGTGGGGGTTAGAGGAAGGCCAAACTGAATATCCATGGTGGAAATATTGGAACCGCCCATATGCAAAATACGATGAAATGCAAATGCTTCAGCAGAATGTAAGCAATGCCGAAGCCGTTGCTGTTTCAATATGGATGAATGGACCCAGGATTGAATATGCTGACCGTAATGTAAAAAACGCTACCATCAACGGAGTATCACAAGATTATAACCACATCATGGATCTTAATTTATTATATGGCAGGTATTTTACTCCTATGGAATCTAATGGCGGTGAACCAAAAGCAATCATTGGCTATGAGGTGTCTAAAGAATTGTTCCCCTCACTTACTGATCCTGTGGGCAAGCAGATAGAGGTATTTGGCGAAAGATTAACTGTGATTGGGGTTTTTGCAAAAGAGGGAAAAACTATTGTACAAAATACAAATGATGACTTGATTATGATGCCTTATCAATATCTTATTTCTAAGGTTAAGGTAGATGGGTTTCAGGTAGAGCCTGCAATATTGGTAGAGGCACAAGATGGCGTGACTATGGATGAGCTGAAGGATGAAATAAGAGGCTCGATGAGGGCTGAACGCCGACTAAGACCTAATCAGGAAGATAACTTTGCACTCAATCAAATGAGTATTATTTCAGGACAAATAACACAACTTTTCGGGGTGCTGGATTTTGTAGCAATAATTATAGGGGGTTTTGCCATACTTGTTGGAGGCTTTGGTATTGCAAACATTATGTTTGTTTCTGTTCGAGAGCGAACCAACTTAATTGGTATTAAGAAAGCGCTTGGCGCCAAGAATTATTTTATACTGCTGGAGTTTTTGATTGAAGCTATCATATTATCTATCATCGGCGGTATCATTGGTCTTATATTGGTTTTCATTGTAGTTCAGATATTATCGGCAGCCGTTCACTTTGATTTGATGCTTGATGTTCGGAATATTATGAGAGGAATTATCATCTCCGCCGTCATAGGACTCATCGCCGGATTGTGGCCTGCAATCACTGCAGCAAGACTTAATCCCGTGGACGCTATACGTTATAAGTAAGTCTATTAATTCTCTACGCCAGAGCTAAATAATATCATTGTAATGAAATAATAAATTTTTATATTAATATGATTGAGATATCATAGAACTTAGTGTTTATCAACAATGATTAACGCCGGCTTGTGTACAACTATTTATCTTCATTTTGGCCTTCCTCAATTTTTAATTAATTTTCTTTGTTCCCCTTCTCTACCAATCAGGCATGTCAGATTCCCTCGAAAATATAAATAACTTAGTATCTAAAGCCCGCACATTACGGCGGAAGCCTGGTGCAGATCTGAGCACTTTTCTTTATGGGCGAATTCCACCACAAGCCCGCGACCTTGAAGAGGCGGTGCTTGGTGCCCTTATGTTGGAAAAAGATGCTCTTTCACTTGTGATTGACGTTCTTAAGCCAGAGGCGTTTTATGTAGAGGCACACAATAAAATTTTTGGTGCCATACAGCGCCTTTTTCTTCGCTCGCAACCAGTAGACATTCTTACAGTAACCGATGAATTAAGAAAAAGTGGTGAGCTTGAAGAAGTGGGAGGCGCCTATTTTGTGACCGAGTTAACCAACCGCGTCGCATCTGCCGCGAATGTTGAATATCATGCCCGTATAATAAGTCAAAAATTTATTCAGCGTGAACTGATCCGCATATCATCTGAAATCGTCAGAGATGCTTTTGAAGATACTACTGATGTTTTTGAATTGCTTGATTTTGCTGAAAAAGGCATCTACGAAATCACCGATCAGAATCTGAGGAGGAACTATAGTCCAATAAGTTCTTTAGTAACGAAAGCGCTGAATCAGTTACAGGCAATTAAGGATCATAAGGATACAGTAACCGGAGTTCCTTCAGGCTTTGTTCAGCTTGACCGTATTACGAGTGGTTGGCAGCGTTCTGACTTGATTGTGATAGCAGCACGGCCCGGTATGGGTAAAACGGCATTCGTGCTTTCATTGGCCCGAAATGCATCCGTAGAATTTAAAAAACCAGTTGCCTTTTTCTCTCTGGAGATGTCTTCAATACAACTTACAAATCGGCTGATCTCCGCTGAAACAGAGATTCCCGCTGAAAAAATCCGGCGTGCAAACCTCGAGAGTTATGAATGGGAACAATTGGTACGCAAAGTAGATACACTTTCTGAAGCTCCATTGTTTATTGATGATACTCCGGCAATAAACATTTTTGAATTACGTGCCAAGGCACGCCGACTAAAAATGCAGCACGATATTCAAATGATTATAATTGACTACCTGCAGCTTATGAGTGGCACTGTTGATTCGAAGCAAGGCAACCGTGAACAGGAGATTAGTAATATTTCACGCGCGTTGAAAAGTATTGCAAAAGAACTCGACATTCCAATAATTGCACTTTCTCAATTGAACAGATCTGTTGAAACTAGGGGAGGGGATAAGCGGCCTCAGCTTTCTGACCTCCGTGAATCAGGTGCCATTGAACAGGATGCTGACATGGTGATTTTTATCTATAGACCAGAGTATTACAAGATCACTCAGGACGCTGAAGGAAATTCTACAATTGGCAGTGCAGAGATTATGGTTGCAAAACACCGTAATGGTGCATTGTCAAACATACCCGTAAAATTTATTGATCGTTTTGCAAAGTTTGCTGAAATAGATTCATTTCCTTCGAATACCGAAGGACAAATACGGATCATGAAGTCGAGAATGGATGACATGGCAGATGAAGATGAATTAAAGCCGAATGATGAACCGCTACCCTGGTAATCATCGTTACTTTAATAATATTTTACTTCGGCGACTT
>JACCZZ010000197.1 GCA_013695715.1 Chitinophagales bacterium
TTCTGATTGCAAAAAGCAACAAGTGAGCTAACCTCCGATGTAGATGAAGGCTTCAATACTACTTCAGGTGGAAATTTCAGATCTTCCGTTTCATCATGACCATAGTGTTGCAGCGTATCATGATCGATCATCACATTCAGATCTCCGATAACCAATCTGAAATATTTCAGGTGCTCTTCATTGATATGTTGAAAATGCATTTGAAAATTCTTCCTGTCAAAATTAAAAGGAAAACTTCTGCTTCTTACTCAAGCATAACTTTGTTATAATTTGCGGGAGCCATTTCTTTATGAAAATAAATTATCAGTTCATAAATAGCTTATTGAAACCAGCACATGTCAGGCGCTTCATATTCACTGCGACCTTCTCGGTAATTTGTTGTTTTGTTTTCGCTCAGACTGTAACGTCATCTACACTATTTGACAACGAGCGAATTTCATCCATAAAGGATTCTTCAGACCCGAAGATTAAAGGAAATATATATTTCAACATCGGGCCAGTTTTTATGGAGCAGTCGTATAAAGATTTTATTGTTTCGCCCAACACTTATATCTCAAATGGTTTTATGATTCCGCTGCTGAAGTTTGGGTTAGAAAAGCACTACCCCACCTACTCCGGATATCTCAATCTTCTTGCAGGAACACAGCATTTGAATGATGTTCCTGGATATTACTATGGCGACGACCGTACTTCACTTCTTACATTTAAGCTTAATACTTCACGAACATGGCATGTGAAGGATTTAGTTAAACAGCGGATCCGATGGAGCACCGGTTATCTTGTGAACGCAGAATACACGCATAGATTTAATGAGAAATTTCAGAATGCTGCATATGCTTATGACATCTGGTCAAATGCAGGATTATCAAATCGCTTTGAGTATAAATTTAAACTGAAGACCGGGGAAAAAATTCTTTTTGTAAACTTTAAGAACCCCGAGCAGAAATTTCAGATTGGCTGGCAGTTGGGCATTCCCCTGGCAGGTGCAATAACCCGACCTAACTATGCGGGCATCCGTCATTTTGCTAACGGTGCTTTCCTAAGTAATTTATCTCGTGAGATGAAAACGAATCTTGAATTTACCTCACTGCACAATTTCGTAATGCTTCAGTCACAAATAGAGCTGCTTGCTCCGCTTGCAAATAACAATACTTTAAGAATTGCATATCAGTGGCAGGCGTTTCGATATAATAACAGTTTGGCAAAATTACAGGGTGTATCTGGTGGCCTTGAAGTGGCAGTAGCATTTAAGATTGATGGCAGAGAAATGATAGATCGTTAATTAATGGCCGCATTATTAGCGTGAAGTAAAGTTAAAAAAGGGGGAAAAGAATTCATCTCAACAACGTGGTTACGGCAAACACCCTTCTCCTTAGGAGAAGGGATGGGGATGAGGAAAAAAATAGAGGGTAAAGCAATTTACTAAGAATATATTTAATAAGGCTATAAAGCACGTTATGAAACATATTTTTAATAATTTAACACTCGCTCTATTGCTGTTAATACAGCTAACAGTTTGTTCATGCAGAAAGATATTCCTTGATGATGATATTGCGAACAATCCTAAAGAGAATTTTGAATATTTATGGAATGACATTAAGAACCGGTATTCTTATCTCGATTATAAGGGACTGGACTGGAATGCAATTCATGATGAGTACAGTGCCCAGATTCATGATGGCATGTCGCAGGAGGAACTGTTTTCAGTGCTTGCAAATATGATGAATGAAATGAAAGATGGACATGTAAACCTTACTTCCCCATTTAATCTTTCCATATATTTTCCTATAACACTTAACTCTCCCGAGAATTATAATGGCAGGCTTGTGCTTGAAAAATATCTCCTGAGGAATCCTGATCAATATTATATCACAGGCCCTATACAGAACTCCATTTTTGATACACTTGGAGTAAAGGTTGGATATATACGTTACCGCTCTTTTTCTGAACAGTTGCAGCCATCAGACATTAATTATGTGGTCAGCCGGTTCAATGAGGAAAATGTAGATGGCGTCATCATTGATGTGCGCAGCAATGGGGGAGGGTCCGTCTCGAATGTATTTACATTTATTAATCGCTTTGTTGACAGCACGAGGCTCGCCTATATTTCTCAAATTAAAACAGGGCCCGGTGCAGAAGATTTTGGTGATGATGAAAATGTTTACATACAGCCTGCTGGCTCAAAACAGTTCACTAAACGAATTGCGTTGCTAACTAACCGAGGATCTTATAGTGCTACTTCACTGTTCACTCTTGCTGCGCGCTCTTTGCCACACTTTAAAGC
>JACCZZ010000229.1 GCA_013695715.1 Chitinophagales bacterium
ATTTTAAGAAATGGCGGATTTATTGACGCGGCTTCGATTTCTGATAACCTGGAAATAATAGGATCGGTAAGTGGTAAGCATGATTACTCTGCAAGATTATCCGATGATAATAAAACGGTGATCATAAAACCAAAAACAATTTTCAATTACGGAGAAACAGTAACCGTAAATGTACATTCTACATTAAAGACAATAGATGGTCAAACCATTGAAGGCACCACCTTTAGCTTCAAAACAAGAAATGAAATTACCGCAGAAGAAAAAGAACGGTATAAGCAAAGCAGGATAGAGGAAGAATCAGAGTTCATGGGTAATGATGACAGCAAGCAAATGGAGCAAAAGATAAAATACCCGCTCGATTCAATGCCTACCTTTCAAATTACCCATAACGAAAATCCCCCCGGCCGTGTCTTTTACTGCAATCAGCAGGAGATGGATGAAAGTAATACCAATTCTTTTCCAACTATTATTGAAAATGATGGCACTATCGTTTGGGCTCGTGATCTGGGAAGAGATGGACATGATTTTAAAATAAATTACAATGGATACCTCACCTATTACAGTTATACATCATCAAGTTGGATGGTGATGGATTCAAACTATAATCTAATTGATTCAGTGGAATGCGGAAACGGGTACGCTGATGAAACCAACGGCCATGATATGGTGATGTATCCCAATGGTCATGTATATCTTTTTGCATACAACGACCAAACTGTTGATATGACTGCCTATGGCGGAATAAACAATGCCACTGTTAAACAGATTGTTCTGCAGGAGCTTGATGCAAGCCAGGATGTTATATTTGAATGGAGAAGCTTTGACCATTTCGAATTTACTGATGCTATTGCACAGATTCCTCTTACCAATTCAACTATTGACTACTGCCATACCAATTCTATTGAGAGGGATTTTGATGGAAACATTCTGATCTCCAGCAGAAATTTCAGCGAGCTCACTAAGATCAATTCTGAAACCGGTGATATCATCTGGCGCATGGGTGGTGAAAACAATCAATTCACCTTTGTAAATGATAACATTCCGCAGCATTTCAGCCAGCAGCACGATTTACGCCGTTTGCCAAATGGCCACATCACTATTTTCAATAATGGAAACTATTTACCCGTTGAAAGATCAAGCGCAAAAGAATATGCACTCGATGAGGTGAATAAGATCGCCACGCTGGTCTGGTATTATGAGCATCCTAATATTAATGGGAATAACGTATTTGGCCGTGCCACCGGCAGCACTCAGCGGTTAGCCAATGGAAACACAATGATCTGCTGGGGCACCATTTTTTGGAACCTGGGAATACCAAACATGACTGAGGTAAACTATCAGAAGCAGATCGTTTGGGAGATGGTATTTGATGAAACAGGACAGAAAAGTTATCGCTCTCACAGATACTTATGGAATCCCTGCAGCAGAATTACAGGTTATACGATGAAGTCAAATGTGCAGCCTTTACAAGTAATACTTAGCTGGAGGCCAGCAACTGGAGCTAAAGCCTACGAGGTAAGCTATAGAAAAGAAGGTAACAGCAATTGGGTGAACATTAAGACCAATAAGATAAAAATTTCTCTTACCGATCTTGCCCCGAATAAAACTTATGAATGGAAAGTAAAAAGTTTCTGTTCGGATAACCCAAGCCTTCTATCTGCATATTCCGATTTAGCTAAGTTCACTACAGATCCCTTAAAAGTTGACGGGTCTAATAATATTGCTGAGCCGGAAGTGGTTGTTTACCCTGTACCTGCTGAAGACCGCATTACCATGTCTTTTAACAATGCTGCGGACGCATTGATAATCATTACAGATGTAATGGGCAAGATAATGTATCAGACGAAATGTAATCAGGAGAACGAAAGCATAGATGTAGAAGTAGCTAATTGGGTTCATGGCCTTTACATTGTGGAGGTAAAAACCGAATCGTTTTCTGTTACAAGGAAGTTCATTGTAAATTGATTCATTTCTTTTGTAATTGAAGAGATTGTCTTTATTAAGTTTCTGAGACAGTCTCTTCATTATATATTATGCTGTGATGATCCTTATAGAATATCTGACTTAAAGTACATGCATAAATTGAGCAATCACTCTTGAACAATAATCGAATTAACTTAATTGCAGCTACTCCACCCCCACCCTACTACGCAGTAATATTTACCTCTCTCCGCACAGATAAAGAGAATGGTTACGCTGCAGCCTCAAAACGTACGGTTGAACTTGCAATCCTTCAACCTGGCTTCCTTGGTGTGGAAAGTGCACGTGAGGATTTGGGAATTACAGTTTCTTATTGGGAAAGTCTAGAAGCTATAAAAAACTGGAAGCAACAAAGTGAACATCTTTTAGCACAGCAAAGGGGTAGAGATTATTGGTACTCAGCATATAAAACGCGTATTTGTAAAGTGAACGCGACTACCGATTTGAACGGTTAGCACCTATCGGGAAAGAACAACATCCTATTAATTCTACCGAATGATTTAGTCTATTCTGCTTCAGAATTTAGTTCTGCATTAGCGGTAATTCATCATATCTGATAGAGTTTGGTTTGGGTTAAAAATAAAGAGGATCAACTTGATTTGTATTGAAGGATAATTTGGGGGATAAGATCTTAATTTCTAATAAGCCATTCTAGTATTATTTTCTGAAACCTTTTAAAACGTTTAAGTTAAGTCATAGGAAGAAAAAGCTTGTGGTGGTAGAAAAGGATTCCCCTAGCAATTTCTGTAAACATTTTTATACCCCCTAAGTTAAGTCTCCGAGGAACGACAGTATGGTAGTACAACGATCGACAAAATAATGAGGCTTGTGATTTCAATTAACATGCTGTTGATGATACCCTAATGCTTAAAAGAAAAAATTTTTCACCCCTACAGGGCTAGGTGATTGAGTGTTCTTGATTTCTACCATACTGTCGCTCCTAAGGAAGCTAAGCAACACGGTTTTCCTTTTGAGTTATTAAGGCTATCTTTGCACCTCGAAATTTTAAAAATTTGCATGCTTTCTATCCGTAACATTGCTATAATAGCCCATGTAGATCATGGGAAAACAACCTTAGTTGATAAAATTCTTCATCAATCAAACCTTTTTCGTGATAACCAGGAAACAGGCGATCTGATCTTAGACAGTAATCCACTTGAAAGAGAGCGAGGTATAACCATTCTTTCTAAAAATGTTTCCGTACGTTATGGTGATGTTAAGATTAACATCATTGATACTCCAGGTCACTCAGATTTTGGCGGAGAGGTGGAAAGAGTATTAAACATGGCAGACGGAGTTCTGTTGCTGGTAGATGCATTCGAAGGTCCAATGCCTCAAACACGTTTTGTATTGCAGAAAGCTCTTGAGCTTGGAAAGAAAGCCATTGTGGTTATTAATAAAGTAGATAAGCCTAATTGCCATCCGGAAGTAGTGCATGAGCAGGTTTTCGAATTATTTTTTAATCTGAGTGCAACAGAAGAGCAATTAAATTTTCCAACCATGTATGGCTCTTCAAAGCAGGGCTGGATGAGCACGGATTGGCAGAAACCGACTGAAAATCTGATTCCTCTTTTTGAGACCATTATCAGCTACATTCCAGAAGCACTTGCATTGGAGGGAACTCCTCAGATGCAAATCACCTCTCTTGATTATTCTTCCTATACCGGACGTATTGCAATAGGGCGTATTTTGAGAGGTAAACTAACAGAAGGAATGCCGGTAAGCCTTGTAAAGCGGAACGGAGATATTAAAAAATCCCGTATCAAAGAACTTTATACTTTTGAAGGGTTAGGACGTAAAAGAGTGACAGAAGTTATTGCCGGGGATATATGCGCCATTTTCGGTATTGATGATTTTGAAATAGGTGATACTGTAGCAGATTTTGAATCGCCTGAAGGGCTTAAGCCTATTTCCATTGATGAGCCAACAATTAATATGTTGTTCACCATCAACAATTCTCCCTTCTTTGGAAAAGAAGGCAAGCTGGTAACTTCTCAGCGTGTAAGAGAACGCCTGGAAAAGGAGACTGAGAAAAACCTTGCATTAAGGTTGGAAGATACGGAATCACCCGATGCCATACTTGTGTATGGGCGTGGCATATTACATCTTTCTATTTTGATTGAAACAATGAGGCGTGAAGGATATGAAATTCAGGTAGGTCAGCCCAAGGTAATTATCAAACATATCGAAGGAGTTAAAAGCGAACCTGTTGAAGTGCTTACAGTGAATGTTCCGGGCGAATATGCCGGAAAAGTAATAGAAATGGTCTCTGCCAGAAAAGGAGAAATGACAGTGATGGAACCAAAGGGGGATGTGCAACACCTCGAATTTAATATTCCATCCAGAGGGTTAGTTGGCCTCCGTAACAACATGCTCACTGCAACGGCCGGTGAAGCCATCATGGCCCACCGCTTTAAAGCTTTTGAACCTTGGAAAGGAAATATTCCTGGAAGGAATAATGGAGTGCTCATCCCATTAGAAAAAGGCATAGCCACTGCATATTCCATAGACGCTTTACAAGACCGGGGTGTGTTTTTTATTGAACCAGGAGAGGAAATTTATGGTGGTCAAATTATAGGGGAACACATCAGACCGGGTGACCTTGTGATTAATGTGGTGAAGACAAAAAAGCTGAGTAACATGCGCGCATCAGGAACTGATGAAGCAGTACGCATAGCTCCAAAAATTAATTTTTCTTTGGAAGAAGCTCTGGAATTTATTCAGGATGATGAATTCGTAGAGGTGACTCCAAAATCTATACGCATGCGTAAAATTGTTCTCGATCATAATGAGCGGGCGCGAAAAATGAAGGAAGTAGTTGCAATGGCTTAGGCAAGCATGCAATAATTGCTTCTATTTGTTATAACATTTCCAGATCAATTTATTACATTAAGTGTGCTCTCATACTTCAGTCACTTTTGTAATACGATATTTTCAATAATCCTTACAGAAAATCCTGAATCATTAAATAAATTAAAAGAAAAAATTGCAAAATAAAGTGGCCGCCAAAATGTATTTTAAACAAAATGAGGTGGAATTTTTAAGCCTCTACCATCATTTCAAAAATATGATTGAAGCCGGCACCATAAAGAATGATCAAAATGCAGTTCAGTTCATAGATATTCTTGAATCTATAGTGAGGTCGCTCAATGATATTGTTCAATTGAGAAAGGAGGCTGATGAAATGGAGGAGATTAAGAATAATAGTTGGAATGATGTATCAGGAAATTGTCCCGTTTGTAAACAAATTGTAACTGTCACTATCATTGGGGAAATTGTCAATAACCATGGTTTCAGGGTTAACATTCTTAAATGCAATGATTGTGGTACAGAGTTCAATGACTATTTACCTACTAAACAAGATGAGTTATTGAAATGGTATGAATATTTCTTCAACCATCTAATCTCTCAGGAAATCGAAACAAATTCTGCTCTCTTTCAAATTCCACGTGAAGAACTCACTTCTTTAAGGGAGCTATATGATGATTTGAAAAGAAATCAGCATTCGGTAAAAGAATCGAAAAAACAATTGGAGATAATAGAGGCAACAGCGGATAAACAAATGAAAGAAATAACTCAATATCTATATTTGATTTTCGGTCAAACTATCTCCGGAGAACAGCAAATTAAATTGAATTAACCATTGGCATTTGGCATCCCTTATACTGTTAAAACATTAGCTTCACCCCTGCCATAGCCTGAAAACCATATGTTGGATAATTATACCATAAGCTGTTTTTCGAGCCTGTGATATTATTAAGTGCAATCCAGAAGGCAATGTTCTTTTTATAATTATAAGTCAATGATAGATTTACATCCGCTCTGCCATTTAAATGTGTTGATGCAGAATCACCGGGCATTATGGTATATGCTCCACTATTTGCAAAGAAGTCTGCCTGAGCAAAAATTTTATTCTGGATGTTATAATTAAAGGTCAACTGTAACTTCGATTTAGGTATGCCCCAGGGTTCATCATCAAAATCCAAAGAGTAAGACTCTGTCTCACCGCTTAGCACCACATTAATTCGCTCAGATTGCTTGTAACCAATCTCACCATGTAATTTGAAGATATTTGCATTAGCATAATAGATGACATTGTAATAAGCAGGGTTGGAAGCGTCAGGCAAATAAAAAGGCATGTTGGTATAAGTTCCAAATCCACCCTTTATGTTATAAGAGAAGTTGTTGCCGTAACTTCCTTTCACACCAAGAAAAATGTCGCTTATTTTCGAAAATGAATTCTGAAAATTGTTCAGATAAGGATTTACAGTTGTAATCTCCTGCAATGTTGCAGCCCTCCAGCCGCCCTCCCATCCAAAGTAGGGTATCAGGTAATCTCCTAAGAGCTTATACTCCGCTCCCAACTTTGGGAAAAACGACGCCGAATTATTAAAGAAACTCAAATTCATTCCCGCAGTAAGGCTAAGTCTCTCTAGTGATAATTGATAATATGGTATTAGCGAAAAGACAGATTGTGTTGTATCATAAAAAGACAATTGCCTGTAATTGAGATTCTGCAGAATGAATTCTAAATTTGCACTATGAATCTTCTCAATTTGTTTATGAACAATGAAATTAAAATTCAAGTAATTCTCTTTATCCTGTAAACTACTGGAGCTATTAGGAACATTAGAGAAGTTGTGGTATTTAAGGTTTATGTTATAATCCCAATCGCCTTTCAAAATTTTTGTATTCCTAAACCCTACCTCAACCGGAACATAATTGTACGTATGCTTCAATAGCTTCTTGTTAAACTCACTGGTATCTAAAAAACTCTCAGCATAATGAAAATTTTTACGGTGATCGTAACCGATACTCCCAGATAGCGCTGTAGTTCCTACATATGCTGTTCCAAAGGCTGTTCCTCCTGTATGGCTAAAATCCTGAAAGTCAACCTTGCTTCCATTAGACGATAAGTGATGAAAATTCAAACCGTAAGAAAATTTTTCCGAAGCACCATTGTGCAGATAGAGATCTATAAGCGGTGTAAGTTGTGTTCCGAAGCCGGCCTTTACCATGTTGTCCTGAGATAAAATAACCTCTTCCTTTGGCAAGGATACTGCACGAATTTCTGCTGGAATAAATGGCACCTCTATTAAATGAGATTTTACGTCATAATCAAGTACTTCTATATTTGAATCCACTCTGGCGGGCTGGGCCTTAAATTCAATTTTTTCAGCATCCGCAAGCAGTGGCTGATAAGGTTTAATGATATCAACTTCTTCTGTTTTTATAATACCCTGGGCGCTGCAATGCTGAGAGGTAAAAAAGGTGAAAAGTGACACGATAACTACTATTACGTAATAATCCCTTTTTACCATATTGATACTATAGAATGAATCAGAGGTCCTTATCCATCTCCAGAAATTTGCTCCAAACATAAGTTAGTTATTATTTGAAATAGAATCCAACTCCATTTCTTCATTGTTCCCTTCAGGCTGCAGCTTAGATCCGCTTGCCTCCTTAACTGAAACTGAGGCTAATTTTTCTTTAGCTGTAGTAACGATCTCATCCGCACCTTTATAATTTTCAATAATACTCTGCAGGGTAGCTTTTGCCTGAAAGAAGTC
>JACCZZ010000233.1 GCA_013695715.1 Chitinophagales bacterium
CGTGAAAACTGTTTTGGCTCAACCACTTTCTCCGATGCTGTGTAATCTGAAGACTGCAAAGCATCAGCATTGTTCTTTATTGGTTTTATTTCTTCTTTCTTTAAATCAGCCGCAGGAGGTTGTGCAATCTTGGGATTCCCTGCTTTCACGTAATTGAGATTTGAGTATCTTCTTGCCTCATAAGATGTCGAGCATGAGTTAAACACGACAGCTAACAGAACCATTATGCTTGCATTAAGCAGTATTTGTTTTTTCATAACGTTGGATTTTTGTGGTGCGAAAAATAGAGATAAATTTGAAATCTGATCAAAATAGAATTTTTTTTATTCACCAAGGCATTATAAATACTTCACTTCCCTGGATTGCAAACATTTTTATGACCCTGTTCTGCATACGATTAAATTAGGAATTACTTAAAAGCTAAGACAGTACCAAGCAAGATTCATCTACCAAGCAAAGTATTGCAGACTTTGCTAACAGTGCATGGTTGATATATTACTTTAAACATGTTTTGGAGATTATTAGCAGATGTTAATTTTACAAAAAAATACAACTCTTATGTTAGTGAATACAAGAACCGTACTGCTCCTAAGCTTCTTTTTGCTCACGATCGCATCGTGTGTCAGCAGTAAAAAATTTAAATCGCAGGTAGCACGATATGATTCTCTTAAAACCGATTATAATGTTGTGGAGGACCAGCTAAGAACATGCCTCACAGACAGAGACGCAGGCACAAAGAGAAATGACGAACTACAGCAGGAGAATGAGTTTATGAAACAAAACTATACATCCATACTCAACCAGCTTCGAGATCTTTCGGTACTATCTTCAACACAGGCTGAGAGCATTAAAAAATCAATGGAGAATCTGAATACCAAAGATGCCTACATCAAGGATCTTCAAATATCTATGTCAAAAAAAGATTCTTTGAACATGGCTCTTGTGATGAATCTTAAGGGTGCCCTTAAAGATATTAATGATGAAGACGTACAGATAAAAGTAGAGGGCAGCGCAGTATTTATTTCCATTTCAGATAAAATGCTTTTCAAGAGTGGCAGCTATGACATTTCACCGGAGTCGAAAAATGTATTGGGGAAAGTTGCAGAGGTGATTAAGGCACAACCGGATATTCAGTTTATGGTAGAAGGCCATACAGATAATAAACCTATCAAAACTGCTTTCATCAAAGACAACTGGGATCTTAGCGTGCTGCGTGCTACAGCAGTTACACGTACCCTTCAAAAAGAATATGGAGTTGATCCGAAAAGAATGATTGCGGCAGGGAGAAGTGAATATGAATCTTTGGGTGCCAATGATACGCCTGAGGGGCGCACTGCCAACCGCCGCACGCGAATCGTTATTCTTCCACAGCTTGATCAATTCTTCAAATTAATGGAGCCTAAAAGATAGAGACATTCACTTTGGAGGTTTTTTTACGAATCTAGATAAAACGAATCATCTCTAACCAACAGCTATAATTACAATTAAATTTAACAGCGAAGAGATATTCACTTTATTTAGGAGGCACATCTGGGGGACGATTATTGCTTAACCTGTTGTTACCTTTACCTTTTCGTTTTTTCTTTTTCGGTTTGTTTTCAAGAGTTGCTAATGCTGTCTGCCCTACAACATCGGTGAATTCATAGGTTTCTTTAACAGGTATCAATTTAATTGCACCCAAATCAAGAGGCTTTTTCCCGTCCTTATTCATTTCAGCAATTTCTTTTACCCTTTCCACAGTAAGAGGATGATACACAGTGCTATCTCTATAGGCAAACCAAAGCATTCTTTTAAAAATATCTGTTTTCTGAAGATAAGCAATACCTGCTTCTGTTTCAATCCTATCTATGTGTTGTGGAAAATCATGAAGTGCATCAACATAAGTATCCAGTTCATAATTTAAGCAGCATTTCAGCCTTCCGCATTGGCCTGAAAGCTTCGCCTGATTAATGCTTAGTTGCTGATAGCGTGCTGCAGTTGTAGATACTGTTTTGAAATCGGTAAGCCAGGTGCTGCAGCACAATTCCCTTCCGCATGACCCTATGCCACCTACACGACCAGCTTCCTGACGTGCCCCGATCTGGTGCATCTCTACCTTAATATGAAATTCTTTAGCAAATACTTTGATAAGCTCCCGAAAGTCTACCCGCTCATCAGCGGTATAATAAAAAGTAGCCTTTTTACCATCTCCCTGATATTCTACATCTCCAATCTTCATATTAAGGTTCATCTGTCTTGCAATGGCTCGAGCACGAATCATTGTCTCGCGATCAAGTAAGCGAGCTTCTTCCCATTTTACAAGGTCATATTCATTTGCCTTGCGGATAACACTTTTGATCTCATCAGAATTCTCCGGAATTTTCTTTCGCTTCATTTGAAGCTTTACTAACTCTCCTGTAAGCGACACCACTCCTACATCATAACCACCTGTTCCGCTTTCAACTAAGACTATATCATGGGTATCAATTAACAGGTAATGCATGTTTCTATAGAACTCTTTGTGCGCTCCATTTTTGAAACTGACTTCTATAAATCGTGAAGCATCAATTTCATCGGCCACAGGAATGTCTGCCAGCCAGTCATATACATTAAGCCGGTTACACCCTCCGTTGCTACAACTGCCATTGCTTCGGCATCCTGATGGTTTTCCGTTCACTCCAGTGCTACATCCGTTACATCCCATTCCTCTAAAAAATAATCGTTATAATAGACATTAGTAAGAGATCCTGCAAAGAGTAATTTCCTTACCAATCCCCTTAAGTTCAAACCGTTAAAGATAATTTTTTCTTGCTGATCATCCGCC
Source organism: Chitinophagales bacterium (assembly GCA_013695715.1). GTDB lineage: Bacteria > Bacteroidota > Bacteroidia > Chitinophagales > UBA10324 > JACCZZ01. Next base: position 2,804 of record JACCZZ010000233.1, read on the forward strand.
TCAGTCTCAAAGAAAGGTTCATATAGAGGATTTTGGGATGGGCATTTCTCTCGATATAATAGTGTGATTCATCGAAGATTCTCATCATTTCCTGCCAGTCCTCAAATTGCATGTGTTGCGAAAGCCATGTGGCCAATCTTTTTTCTTCTGTCTGCAACCGTGAATGGTGTTCACCGATATGCTGCATCATAATGCATTCGTGAAGGAACTCCAGGCCATATCGTAGAAAGCTTTTTTGATTTTCCCGACCAATCCGTGCAACATCCTCTATCCATTTTATAAGATCAGAAACATTATTTCTATAAAGTAATTGCATCCACTGATTAAAAACTTGCTGGTTATTGTCTTCAACCTGATTAATAAGGCGTAGTGCTTCACGATAGTTACCATCGGAATGACGCATTATTTTTTCAGCATCTTGTCTGCTAAGCTCATATCGCTTTTCCAGAGTTTCTATCAATGATTGGTCATCTATGCGGGGAATTTGTAATACCTGGGTTCGTGATATAATTGTGGGCAATAAAAGGTTTTGGTTTTCGGCTACAAGAATAATAAGTGTTTTATCCGAAGGTTCTTCAAATAACTTGAGTAAAATATTACCTTCTTTTCCAAGGCGCTCAGGCATCCATACTATCAATACTTTGTATTCTGATTCAAATACTTTTAAACTCAATTTGCTGAAGACCTCCCTGCATTCGTCTGCACTTATGTTACCCTGTTTGTTTTCATCGGCGATCATGGTTACCCAGTCAAGATAGTTGAGGTAAGGATTTTCTAAAATTGCCGTTCGCCATTCTTTCATATATTCAGAGCTCAGGGCATTCCGATCCTTGGCCTTTATTGTTGGAAAGGTAAAGTGAACATCAGGATGAACTAACTTCTGGGCTTTGATGCATGATGAACAAATTCCACAGGAATCTGTATCCCTTTTTTTCTCGCAATTAACATATTGCGAAAATGCCAGGGCAAGTGAAAGATTACCAGTGCCCTCAGCGCCAAGAAACATTTGGGTGTGGCTTACGCGCTGCTCCCTCACACTCCCAATCAACCTTGCTTTAATGGCTTGCTGTCCTACGACATCTTTGAAGAACATGTCGCAAAAATAATCTCTCAGTGCAGATATTCTGAAATTTGAAGAAAACTATAAAGCTACAGTGATGAAAACACTAAATGTTAAATACCTTAATCCGAGGTATAATACATTAACTCGGCAGTAATCTTTTACTTTTGAACTAAAATTTATAAGCTGCATTGGTTGTCATTTTGTTAATCATAGATAATTATCAAGGGTTATAGAACCTTTATGATGTAATTTATTTCACATGCGCATTTCCATCTTCAGAAAAGAACAATTTAATGCAGCACACCGTCTATTTAGGAAGGATTGGGATGATAATAAGAATTTGGAAATATTTGGGTTGTGCAGCAATCCAATGTATCATGGTCATAATTATAATCTTGAAGTAAAAATAACGGGTGAAGTGGACCCGGAGACTGGTTATCTTTTTGATCTGAAGTTGTTGAAAGAGATCATTCACCAGGAGGTATTGGAAAGATTTGATCATAAAAATCTGAATGAGGATACTGAGGAATTTCGGAATTTAAATCCAACGGCTGAAAACATTGCATTTGTGATTTATGAAAGTATCCGAAAACGGCTAGATATAAGGTATGAAGTTGCAGTTCGGCTTTATGAAACCGAACGGAATTTTGTGGAATACCCGGCATAAAGCCACTGAAAGAATTAGTGTTTTTAATCCAGTCTCTCTAATTATAAGGTTATATGGTAAGACAAATTTGGACATTTATACTACTGTTTGCCCCTTACCTACTTTTTGGTCAGAGCAATAGTACTGATAAAAGAGCTATATCTATTGCCGATTCGGTGACATTGGCTATGGGTGGCAAAGCAAATTGGGACAGTGTACATTATCTAAAATGGACATTCTTTGGCAAGCGAACACTGTATTGGGATAAATGGAGCGGAAATGTACGTATTGAGATTCCATCTAAAGAATTGGTTATTCTTACAAATCTTAATACTCACAAAGGAAAAGTATTCTACGGTGGCAAAGAGCTCACCAACTCAGACAGCAATGCTTATTATATGGATCACGGATATAAAATTTGGGCAAATGACAGTTACTGGCTGATCATGCCCTTCAAGCTCCTTGATCCTGGAGTAACCCTATTATACAAAGGGACTGTAAATGATAAGAAAGGTGATTTATGCTTTCAGCTTGAGTTAACCTTTAATGAGGTTGGTGTAACGCCTGAAAACAAGTATAACATTTATATAAACCGTAAAACTTATCAGGTAACTCAGTGGGATTACTTTGAAAAATATACTAACCTTACGCCAGATCTTAGCAATCCCTGGGAGCATTACCAGTATTATGGAAAAATACTTTTGTCAGATGATCGTGGACCTGAAATGGGTAAACTTACAGACGTTGCCGTAATGGATACGGTTTCAAAAGGATTATTTCAGACGTTGTGATTAATTCCTCTTCACAATTAACATTGAAGTGTAATATTTCTCATAGGTTTTTACCCTTATCATATAGATACCATCAGAGAGTAATGGAAGATTGCATTGAATTGTTGGCAATGTGGATTTGGTTGAATACATTTCCTGACCTTGCATCGTAAGAAGAGTAACCTCAGCTTCCTGATTAAATGAGTTACCGGGTACAATAATTTGGAAATGTCCAGAGGTAGGATTGGGTGAAACCTGCAGCTGGTTTATTGTTATCTCCGAAGATTCTTCATTCAATTTACAAGGATCACATTCAGAGAGAGTCACAATCCATGCATCAGAAAGCCCGTAATTTATTACCACATCCCCATCATCTGAAGACGTATACCCGGTTTGTAGATAAGTACCCTCGGGAGTTTTTACTATTGTACGACCCACATCCTCACCCGAACCTCCTAAGGATTTTTCCCAGATGATCTCACCCGTGCTGTTCGTTTCCAGAGTCCAGATATCGCTTAGACCGTAGTTGTTTGTTACATCACCATTCCACGAATCTGAAAGCCCTGTCATTAAGTAATGGTCTTGGGAAGTTTTACTTATATAGTAAGCATAATCATAGCCGCTACCACCATAGCATTTTTGCCAAACAAGATTTAAGCTGCTATTTAATTTCACAAGCCAATAATCAGCAGAACCGTGGTTTCCTGTAACATCACCATTAGATGAATGGGTATAGCCTGACACAATGTAGCCTCCATCTGATGTAGGAATGCCCCATCTTGCGGCGTCCTCGTTGGATCCTCCAAATGTGTTTTGGGATAGAATCTCACCGAGGTTATTAACCTTCAACACCCAATAATCCCATCCTCCTTTATTTGTCTCACCAATCAAATCACCTGCGGTGGATGCAGTATACCCTGTAATGAGGTAATTTCCATCAGGTGTGGCAACAATACTGCTGGGTTCTTCATCTTTTCCGCCACCAAGTGACCGTTGCCATTTTAATTGACCGCGAGAAGAAATTTTAATTAGCCATATATCTTTTTTCCCATGATTTCCCGTAACATCCCCGTCATTAGATTTAGAGAAGCCTACAACCAGAAACCCACCATCTGAAGTTTGACAAGCCGCGTAAGCATTATCTATAGCAGAACCTCCAAATGATTTTTTCCATTTTACCTCCCCGTTTGCATCCAGCTTAACCACCCAATAATCAAATTCACCATGATTCACCCCCACTAAGCCATCCCCGGATTCTGAATAGCCCACCACCAGATATCCCCCGTCAGCTGTATTGATAATGTTTCGAGCCCAATCAGTACCGTTTCCACCAATTATTGTTTGCCATTGAATTGTGTGATCAGCATCAAATTTTATAATCCAGTAATCTGCAAGTTCATACGGCTCATTAAAGCCCAGATCGTTTGATGCTGTGTATCCGGCAACGATTATGCCTCCATCAGGAGTATAAGCCATGCTTCTTGCCTCATCATTTGCGGTACCCCCAAGCGGGAGCTGCCATGTTATTTCGGGTGAAGTAGTTTGTGCTAATAATTCGGTATAACAGAAAAGAAAAATTATAAGGATTATACTACGCGTGAATTTCATTCCAATAGTAGGTTTATGAATTAAGAAAAAAGGTTACAATCTATTTAGAAAGGGTAATGATTTACGCAAACGTTCTGCCATGATTCGAGTTTTGATGAATGAAAGCTCACAATTAGTATATATTTTTTTAGAAGTAGCATAATTGGGTATACATGGTCTACCAAAAAACTCGTGAGATATTGAATAGGAACAGCAAACCGCCCTATATGAATGGGCGGTTTGTCTGAATAGCAAGCATATCTAAAGGCGAAATTATCTGCCTATAATCATCTTCTTACTGTATGATTGATCACCTTTGTTTAATGTTATCGTATAGACCCCTTCATTCCACTCCTTACAGTAAATTTCTGCGTTTAAGACGTCAGTATTTGCAAATCGTTTGGAATAAATAAGCTGCCCGATAGTATTCGTAATCTGTATGCTAATCTCCTCTCTATTACCAGCTTCATTATAACTGATTATAAAGAAATTTGAAGCAGGAATGGGCCATAGCCGTAACAGACGGTCATTCACTGCTTCATACTCAGAATCTCCTTCTGCCAATTTATTAGAATTAACCAGATAACAATTGATTTTTTGAGGCGTATAATCACCTTCGGCTGTTCTGATGCTATCAAGTGTGGTTTTGTAATAGGATATTAAGTTAGCGTAGGTAGTATTATTTATTTCATTAAGGTTTTCTTCGGGGTCATTTACTAAATCGTAGAACTCTTCTGTTACTTCATTGCAATAATGCCTCACATACTTATACTGTAAGGAGCGGATGGCCCTGATTTCAGGTGCTCCAGGTTCACCTGCATATTGATAGAAGAAGTAGGGGCGCTGAACCTGCCCATCTACAAGCTTTTTTAATGAAGTGCCATCCATGTTGTAAGTTTCAGGAATGCCTGCAGCTTCGAGCATGGTGGGCGCAATATCAATATTAGCGGCCATCTTATCAACATAAGTGCTTCCTGCAGGAAACCATGCAGGGAATCTAATAAATAAGGGAACGCGAATTGACTCTTCCTGGGCTATTTGTTTAGCATCAAGCTTATGCTCACCCTTAAGAAATCCATTATCTGAGGTAAAAATAATCATGGTGCTGTCAAGGATACCTTTTGCTTCCAAACCCGAAAAAAAATCTGTAACATTCTTTTCAGCACCTGCAAGGCTCTGGAATTCTATAAGTCGCAATGAATCAGTTAATGCCTCATTAAACCCCCAGTTGTGTAGATTATAAAAATAAGAGGGGTAGTCCTTAGTATATTTATAGAAATTAGCAGGCAACGGCATAATTTCATCTGTATATAAATTCATATCCTCTTCACGGGGAATCGTTGGTCCATGTGGCACACGGGTAAAATAAAAAAGGGCAAAAGGCTTACCCTCCGGAACAGTGTTCATAAATTCAAGCGCCAGATTTTCGTATATATCGGTTATGTGCCCCGGTATTATAGTATCAGGTCCACCGTTGATAGTATAAAGAGCATCAATATAAATATTGCCATCAGAAACCGCCCACCAATCAAAACCCTCCGGCTTTCCCTGAAATTGGCCATACTTTCCTACAAATCCAGTATAGTATCCATTATCTCTGAGGATCTGCTGAACTAAGGGCAGGTTGGCTTTCATTTGCGTTGTATTATCTAAGGCCCCATGATGATGAGCATATAAACCAGTGTAAATAGA
>JACCZZ010000244.1 GCA_013695715.1 Chitinophagales bacterium
TTTTCGCTAAGTAGATGATGAAAGTAAAGCCTGCAGCATGTTTCAAAGTCATCTTTTTTTAAGCTAAAAATTAAGTATAGAAAAAAGTGATAATCCAATTGAATAAATTTTGATAAGCAGAGTGAGAAAATTTTTTTAGGCATAATATTTTCCTTATTCACATAAATGTGTGAATAAAATTGTTAAGAATAATTTTTGTTAAGTTTCAATTCATTCTTATTTTGATGAAAATTTTAAACTATGGCTACAAAAAAGAAAGCAGCTAAAAAAGCTGCGAAGAAGGCAGCTCCGAAGAAAGGAGCAAAAAAAGCCGCTAATAAAAAAAATAGTTAGCACTGCTTTTTAATACGGGGTGTCGAGAAATCGGCACCCCTTATTTTTTTGGTAATGCCTCATCAGAAGAGGATTCATTTTTATTACCATTGATGCTTAAGCAGTGCTCTGAAAACATTTCCTCTATAGTTAATTCAATGATTCACGTAAGGGAGATTTTCTCTTATCGTAATAGTGACGAACACATTGCCGAATTGTTTGAAGAAGCTGGGTATATGCCTCACGTCATTTCGAACAACGTGAGAAATCTCTATCAGAAAACATTATCAATCAAATGACTGATTCGATTGATCCGCTGACTTCAGCATTTCTTCGTACTCAATAGGAGTAAGATCATTAAAGAAGAAATTCACAGGATCTATTTTCACGCTATTCCTTATTACTTCATAATGTAAATGAGGTGCAGTTGATTTGCCTGTGCTGCCTACATATCCGATTACATCGCCTCGTTTCACTACTTGGCCTTCACGCACAATTATACGGCTCAAGTGCGCATAATGAGTTTGGTAACCTACCATATGATTTATCATTATGTTATTACCATAACCACGGTCGCCATAGTCAACAACAGCAACAGTTCCATTGCCCGTTGCGTGTACAGGTGTTCCGGTAGGTGCTGCAAAATCGAGCCCCTCATGCATCTTGGGAATTTTATAAATGGGATCAATACGCATTCCAAAACCTGATGCAATGTGCGACAACTCTTTATTTGAAATGGGTTGAATGGCTGGAATAGAAGTTAGCACCTCTTCCTTTTTCTTGATCAGCAGTGTAATTTCATCAAAGGATTTGGATTGAATATATAGTTGCTTCCTGATCTGATCCAACTTCTGAGCCGTAGATGACATAATCTCGCCATTATTATAGTTCATCAATTCGCGATACTTATTTATGCCACCCGAGCCAGCCTGCCTGATACTGGATGGTATGGGCTCCGCTTCAAATATTACACGATAAATATTGTCATCGCGGTCCTGCATATCAGCTATGACAGAGGACATCTGATCTAGTTTTTTATTTAGCAGATCGTATTCGAGCTGCATTTGATTTATTTCTCGGAGCAAAGCTTTTTCTTTGGGAGAATTAAAATAAGTATAAGCGAGATAGACAATCACGAAAGCAAAAACCAATACAGCCGAGATGAATCCACCTATGCGACGAACCCTCGATTGAAGTGATTCTTCAAACTTCTCGTAGCGGAGCGACTGGGTATTGTAATAATACTTTACCTTCTTCATCCTTTAATCACTCTTATTATTAACTAATTTTAATGCCTCCAAATAATACGATCTAACAAAATTAACGAAATAATTTCTTCACCCCAAGATTCCATTTTTGATGAGTATGATGAATGCAAAGGAAATACGCAAAACGTTTCTTGATTTCTTTGAATCTAAATCCCATACCATTGTATCATCTGCTCCCATTGTAATGAAGAATGATCCTACTCTGATGTTTACCAATGCAGGCATGAATCAGTTTAAGGATATTTTTCTTGGTGATAAGGAACCCGCCTTCAGGCGTATTGCCGATACTCAAAAATGTTTGCGTGTATCAGGTAAGCATAACGATTTGGAAGAGGTAGGTATTGATACATACCATCATACCATGTTTGAAATGCTTGGCAATTGGTCGTTTGCTGATTATTTTAAGAAGGATGCAATTGCCTGGGCGTGGGAACTGCTCACGGAAATATTTAAGATTCCGGTTGATCGTTTATA
>JACCZZ010000225.1 GCA_013695715.1 Chitinophagales bacterium
AATCAGGGTAGCCATAACGCCTTCCTTAGTTGCTGAGATTAGGAAAGAGGATAAAGGGGGATTGAACTAATGAGAACCTACTGCAATTCTCCTAATTTTGAATCCTGATTTTTTTCATCTGGAATGAAGCAATCTGTATGATAATCAGAAGTTTAGTCTAAGCCTAGCGAATTTATAAAATGTTTATTATATTTTGTATTTAACTAACAGTATAATTGAGGAAGCAATAATCAATCAGGATGTTGTGTGAAAAGGAAAATGCTTTGGGTAAAACTAAGTATTCTAAGAAAAATTTCAAAAGTTACGAATAAAAACTCCTATTCGAAGAACGCTTTAGCTGGTTGATCCAGTGATTGCACAGCCATAAAATAAGGAATGCTCCGGCACCAATGGTGGCATCAACAAGTGACCAGAAGAAAGGAATTTGGCGCATAGGCTCTGCCACAAATGCCATAAGAATGGTAAGTGCAGATGAGATCATTCCCCATTCTACCACCCATTGATTTTTTACCGGGTCGCGCAATGGGCCTATAAAGGCAAAAGCGATGAGAAAATGTGCAAAGCCCAGCCAGTCGTAACCATAAAGTACCAGCGGATATTTTTCTGCTGTTTCGGTAATGGCGGTTTTTACTTCCGTAAACCAATCTACAAGGAAAGTGGGCATCAGGTGACTGAATTGCAATGCAAAATCAAGTTCAGCCTGCAATGGAAATGCTGACAGGCCACTTAACACAAGCCCAACTATGGTGATAAGTAACGCAAAGCGTATTTTCTTTCGAAGACCATTCTGTGTGTTTGACTTCATGGCAACAAAGATGTTCCCGAGACTGTAGTTGCATTCTTCAACTTTAGTTCTTCTTCTTTCCTTCTTTTTCTGAAAGACATACCTGCAACTCCCAAAAGCAGCAATAGTATCATACCTGAACTAGCCATCGCAATCGTTTCACCTGTATAATACGATACGGGCTTAAACTTAAATTCTATAGTATGCTCACCAGCCGGAATGCGCATTGCGCGCAGGATATAGTTGCATCGGAAATGTTCGGTCTTCTTACCATCTATAAAAGCATCCCATCCTGGCTGATAATAGATTTCAGCAAACGCGGCAATCTGTTCAACGGAAGATTTAGTTTTATATATCAAATCATTAGGTGCATAGCTTTGCAGAGTTATAGAAGCAGAAGAATCAACACCCGCTTCGAACCCATTTACTTGTGAGGCGAAACGTTTATCAACAATCATTGTTGCTGCCGGATCAAAGGTGTTCAGCGCCTCCATCTCTGCATCGGCATTATCAACTAACTGAATATTTTTAACAAACCATGCATTGTCAAGCGCCGAAGTATTGGGAAATACCTGCTCCTTATCCCCTGCTGTATAAATGATATATTTTGTGTTAAGCATATCAACTACAGACTTATTAAACGGAAATGGAGATTTATTTGCCGAATCACTTTTTGTAAGCTGATGATCAATGATCTCCTGATAGCGACGAAGCTTTGCAGCGTGATATCCCCCGAGAGATTTATGGAAATAGGATGTACGCGAGTCACTAAAAGGATCATGGGTGAGATTTAAAACTCTGTAATCCTTCGATGTTTCTTTCAGAATCAATTCATCTATAGGGGTGGGTTCAAAATTTCTATTGTATTCTGATTTGGAAATAAAATCTCCCTCATTAAGATATCTTTTACCGACAGTAAACAAGTCAATGAAGATTAGCAAAGCAACAGTACCAATAAATATGTTACGATTGATTTTTGCCTTTAGAAACGCCCATATGAGACCCGCCCCTGCTATGATGATAACAAGAGAGCGCAATCCATCCATCCGAAGCAATACTTTTCTATCTGCAATCACCGCATCTATTATCTCCTTCTGAATCTGCCAATCATTATCACTTTTAAAAGTAAAAAAGACAGAGCCTGCCATAGCAAACAAAAGGCATAGTCCTCCGGTGATATATAGACTTAATTTTATTTTTTTGATCAGATAGTCTTTATCGTATTCTCCCTTAGTAATTTTTGAAAGAAGCATGAAACCCATGAAGGGAAATGTAAATTGTAATATCACCAAACTCATAGAAACTGTTCGGAATTTGTTATAACCCGGGAAATAATAGAAAAACAAATCTGAAAACAACTCCAGGTTTTTTCCCCATGATAATAAAATTGCAAGCACCGATACCGACAGCAACCACCATTTCCAACGTTCACGGATCACCATCATTCCCAACAAAAAA
>JACCZZ010000231.1 GCA_013695715.1 Chitinophagales bacterium
ATATCGTAATTGATTATTCCAAAGGCTCACTATTGCTGAAATAGAAAGGTATTTTTTTCCTTGGGTGGACGTTATAGAAAAGGCCACTATTTCACTCTTTCAACATATTCGCCTGTGCGGGTGTCTACTTTAATTTTTATATTTGAATCGACAAACAATGGAACGTTGATGACTGCTCCGGTTTCGAGAGTAGCCTTTTTGCTTGGATTATTAGCTGTATCACCCTTCACTCCAGGTTCAGAGTAAGTGATTTCTAAGATTACAAAAGGAGGAAGTTCACAGGAGAGCGGCTTATCTGTTTCTGAATGAAAGGAAATTTCTACCTCCTGTCCTTCTTTTAGAAATTCATGTCCAGTAACCATATCCTCTTCTAAGGTCACCTGTTCAAATGTATTTTGATCCATAAAGCTATATCCACTTTCATCTTTATATAAAAATTGATACTTTTTTCTTTGAACGCGAACAGGTGTAATTGATTCTCCAGAATTCCAGGTTTGATCTATTACCCGGCCAGTAGTTACACTTTTTAGTTTTGTTCTTATGAATGCGCCACCCTTCCCCGGCTTCACATGTTGAAAATCAACTATGGTATAAAGGTCATTCTTATAATCTATGGTTAAGCCCTTTCTTATATCTTGCGTTGTAGCCATCCGTTATTTGTTTATGTTTATTGATCCAATGCTGTGGATTTATAGTTTTAGATGATTAGGTTATTTTGAATCGTAGGCCCACTTAATATAAACAGCTCCCCAGGTAAATCCTCCGCCAAATGCTGCCAGAATTAGATTTTCACCCTTATGCAACTTCCTTTCCCATTCCCATAAACATAATGGGATAGTTCCATTCGTTGTATTCCCATATTTCTGAATATTAACCATCACCTTATTATCAGGCAACCCCATCTTCTGTGATGTAGCATCTATAATGCGCTTATTTGCCTGGTGAGGTACCAGCCATGCAATATCATCAGGGCTTAAACCATTTTTGGTCATAATTTCATATCCAACATCTGCCATTCTTGAAACAGCAAATTTGTAAACCGCCTGCCCTTCCTGATATACATAATGTAATTTTTTCTCGACAGTTTCTTTTGTTGCAGGCATTGCTGAACCTCCGGCCTTTTGATGAAGGTGTACTCTGCCAGCGCCATCTGAATACATAATGCAATCTAATATGCCCAGCCCCTGTGTATTAGGTTCAAGCAATACAGCACCACCACCGTCACCGAAAATTACACAGGTTGACCGATCGGTATAATCAATAATTGACGACATTTTATCAGCACCGACCACTATTGCTCTTCGAATAGAGCCCGATTCAATCATTCGCGATGCAGTAGTAAGAGCATATAGAAAACCTGAGCAGGCTGCCTGCAGATCGTAGCCCCAGGCATGTTTTAATCCCGCCACATCACATATAATATTTGCTGTTGCCGGAAACTGCATATCGGGTGTAGTAGTAGCACAAATAAGCAGTTCAATACTGTCGGGATTCGTATTAGTTTTTTTTAGCAACCCCTGAACAGCGGCAATACCCATGACTGATGTTCCTTTGCCCTCACCTTTTAGGATTCGCCTCTCCTGAATGCCTGTGCGACTTATGATCCACTCATCGGTGGTGTCCACCATTTGGGCAAGTTCTGAATTATTCAGAATGTACTCCGGTACATAACCATGAACTGCAGTGATTGCAGCCGTTATTTTAGACATGAAGTGATATTATATAGTACTGGTAAGGGTTTTAAAATTGGTCAGCTCATTTAATATCATATGCATGGTGATTGATGAAAGCATTTTTGAATATCTCTACTATACGGCTTTCAACAACTTGTTTGGCTAAAAGTATCATGTTGTGAAAAGCTGTGGCGTTTGAAATGCCATGAGCTACGACTACAGGTGCATTTGCTCCTAAGATGGCACTGCCTCCATAATTCTCATAATTAAATCGATCCCAGTATTTATCACGTATACCTTGTTTTTTGATCATGTCATAAATGGATTCACCAAATTTAAGTACAATATTGCCTGTGAATCCATCCGTAACCACCACATCTGCTTTATCTCCAAATATGTCGCGCCCTTCTACATTACCGATGAAATTAATGTTTTCACACTCTTGAAAAAGAGGATAAGCTGCCTGAACCAGCAAGTTTCCTTTGCCTTCCTCTTCACCTATGCTTAACAGAGCTACCTTAGGATTATTGATTTTGTAGATATGTTCGGCATAAAGAGATCCCATTATGCCAAATTGAAGCAACACTTCAGGCTTGCAGTCAGCATTTGCCCCAATATCGAGCAGCAAACCCATCCGGTCATCGCTATGAGGTAATAGCGTAGAGATCGCAGGGCGCATTACACCTTCAATAGTTTTCACTGAATACATTGCGCCAACGAGCATTGCCCCAGTGTTGCCCGCACTGGCAAAAGCATCAATTTTACCTTGTTTAAGATAATGAAAGCCTAATGCAATGCTGGAATGTAACTTTTGAGAAAGGGCTTTAGTAGGAGATTCTGCCATCCCTATTACCTCGGGAGCATGAACAATTGTTAAGAAGTCAGTCGTTCCAGCCTGCTCACGTATAATATCACGAAGCAATGGCTCATCACCGAAAAGAACAAGCTTAACATCATCACCTAACTTATTTATTACTTGTAAAACACCTTTTATACATTCAAGCGGAGCAAAATCACCTCCCATTGCATCGATTCCAATTTGCATTGCAGTGCTTTTAGCTTCGCTTATTTTACAGTTACTTTTTAGCCATGCCTAATTAAATGGCAAATGGTTATTATGTGAAAAAAGTCAACTGATGAACTGATTATTCTCCTTTGGCAAGTATCTTTTTGCCTTTATAATACAACTCACCTTCAAAATAGTGAGCACGATGCCGTGCATGTGGCGCTCCTGTTGTGGGGTCAATACTTATAGTGGGCACTATTGCCTTATCATGGGTTCTGCGCTTATCTCTGCGTGCTTTAGAATGGCGTCGTTTAGGATTTGGCATGTTTAGTTAAATTTTATTTTAGATAAATTATCCCACCTGGGATCTTTAACCATTGGTGAATTTTCCGGTGAAAGAGTTAATCGGTTTAGAATATCAGTATTGCATGGTTTTTCCCCCCGCAAATAATCACAAGTTACATGGTTGAGAGGAATACTTAGATTTATAAATTCGTAAATTAGTTGCGATATATCCAGATGAGAATCGCTTCGATTAATGTACACTACATCGGCCATTGAATCATCTTTTTCCTCTTCTGAATGCTCATCAAATTTAACCACAATCGGATACTCTGATTCTATGGGAAGGGACAAATCTGCAGCGCAGCGGTCACACATTAATTGAACCCACCCTGAAATATGGAAATTTAATAGAAAAAAAGATATGCCCTTGTCGAACGACAAGTGTACTTTGAGCCTTCCTTTCTTCACCAATGAATCGTCAAACAACTTAAAAAACCATTCATCAATTTCATAGCTGAATTCATGAACACCAGCTTTCAGCCCTACAAAAGCAATCTGATACTGCCTCAGCGGATCCATCTTCCACCATCTCCTTTTTAGGATGGACGCCAAAAATAAGTATTTGAGCCGGAATAAAATAATTAGAGGGCAATCTTTGTGGATACAATTGCTTGTATAACTAATATTTCCTTACATGTTTACCAATGGTTTGGTAATGTATTTAACTTGCCTATCCGAAACATGCATTGCCTTCACTCAGTAAAAGAATCTCTATACTTGCGGCGAAAAAGTTGTTTCAGTGATACTAAAAAGCAAGAGTATTTTTTCTCCCTTTCAAGTTGAGCAATTATCAGATATCTATTCTCCCATTTTGAGCAGGTCGGTAATTGCTGATGTTTATATTCCCTCAACATTTAAAGCTACCAGGAAAAAATATCCACTTCTTGTATTAAACGATGGGCAGGATAGCGATGCGGTGCGTTTAAAAAGCACCTTATCACGCCTTATAAGAAATAATGAGATCTCTGAGGTTGTAGTTGTAGCCGTGCATGCAGGAGATAGAATGCAGGAATATGGTGTGGCTGACCAGCCAGATTATAAAAGTCGAGGAAACAAGGCCAAGTTATATGCTGCATTTCTTATTGAGGAACTATTACCAGTAATAAAGACTTTGTACAGGGTAGATTTGCATCATAAGAATAATACTATCGCTGGGTTTTCACTTGGCGGACTTTCTGCGTTTGATGTTGCATGGCATCATCCGGAAATATTTAAAAAAGCGGGAGCATTTTCAGGATCTTTTTGGTGGCGTACTAAATCATATTCTGAAGGTTATGAAGATGCTCATGATCGTATTGTTCATGCAATGGTACAAAATGACGTTTATAGACCAGGATTGCAGTTTTGGTTTCAAACCGGAACAGAAGATGAGCCGGCAGACCGCAATAATAATGGAATCATCGACTCTATTGATGATACATTAGATCTAATTGTTGAATTAACAAGGAAAGGCTATCGGCCATTCTATGATATTGAATATATGGAAATTGAAGGAGGTAATCACAGTCAAAAAACCTGGGCTAAAGCCATGCCCCACTTTCTGAAATGGGCATTTGAAAAATAACATTGCACTTGTTTGTAAGTCTTTTAAAAGCTTCAATATTCTTTAGCTATCTCTATTTTCTTTAATGGATTTGAGGTAAGTTCAACATAACGTTCTCTTTTACGAAGAATGTCAATAGCAAGAAATACAGCTTCACGAAAAGAGCTTTCGCTTGCTATATTTTTACCTGCAATATCATATCCCGTTCCATGATCAGGGGAAGTACGCACGAAGGGAAGGCCTGCGGTATAGTTTACTCCTGAATTAAAGTATAAGGCTTTGAAAGGCACCAGGCCCTGATCATGATACATTGCCAGTATTGCGTCAAATTTTTCGTAACCGGAAGATCCGAATAATCCATCGGCAGGGAAGGGACCGAGAATCAATGTTCCATTATTTTTTGCCTCTGCTATGGCGGGTCTTATTTCTTCAATCTCTTCTTTTCCTATCAGGCCATCATCTCCGGCGTGAGGATTTAATCCAAGCACTGCTATTTTAGGTTTATCAATTCCAAAATCTTTTATAAGCGTCTCCTTCAAAATATTCAATTTTGAAAGGATTCTTTCTTTCACAATGTGCTTCGAAACTTCTGTTATAGGAACGTGTTCCGTAGCCAGACCTACCCGCAAATTATTACTGCACATAAGCATTAGATGATCTGTTACATTCGCCTGCTGAGCCAGATACCCGGTATGTCCTACAAAGGGGAAAATTTCATTAGCAATATTTTTTTTGTTGATAGGAGCGGTAACAAGCGCATCTATTTTACTCGCCATCAAATCTTTCACGGCAGCTTCGAGAGAATAATAAGCGTATCTGCCTCCTGTATCAGTGCTCTTGCCTAATTCTACCAAAGCATCTTCTTCCCAACAATTGATAATATTAAACGTATTAGCCTGAATTCTATCTATTGTGCGAGATTGAGCAAAATTGAATTGTCCAAGATTTAGAATTTTTCGATGAAATGAAACAGTTTTAGAAGAGCCATATAAAACAGGCGTACACCACTCCATTACTCTGTTATCTATGAAAGTTTTAATAATTACTTCTATTCCAATACCATTAATATCGCCCTGGCTGATCCCAATTATATATTTTCTTCCCTCACCCATTAGCTACGCGTTTTTGTAAAAATCTATAAATCAATCTTAGTCCGAAACCCGAACCATTTTTTCCTTTGTAGCCCATTGAATTCTGGAAATAAGCCACTCCAGCTATGTCAAGATGTATCCAGGGATAATCAGTAAACTTTTCAAGAAATTTTCCTGCCGTGATCGCACCGGCTAAAGTGCCACCTATATTCTTAATATCGGCGATATCACTTTTCAGCATTTCACCATATTCTTCCCACAAGGGAAATTCAATCAACCTCTCGTAAACGTCCATTCCACAGTTTTCTAATTCCGTTTTTATCTCATCTGAAGCGTTACTTAGGTATGCAATTGCAAAGTCTCCAACTGCTCTATGTGCAGCTCCGGTTAGTGTTGCTGCATCAATAACCAATTCGGGTTTGTACTGGCGTGCAAAGCTCAGTGCATCGCCCAGAATCATCCTTCCCTCTGCATCTGAATTTAGCATCTCTACAGTCATTCCGTTATGCATGGTGATTACATCGCCGGGTGCAAATGCATTAAATCCGGGCCTGTTATCGGTTGAGGGAATAAGCCCAATCAGATGCAGTGGCATCTTGGTTTTTGCTGCACAGTAGATAACTCCAAGCATTGTTGCGGCTCCAGCCATGTCGCTTTTCATAAGATCCATCGAGTTGCTTGTAGTCTTTATACTCAACCCTCCCGTATCATACACAACGCCTTTTCCAACAAGAACAATTGGTTTTTTATTGATTGCTTTTTTTGGTTTATATTCCATGATGGTGAATGTAGGTGGATCAACACTTCCCTGATTCACTGCAAGAAGACCACCCATTTTCAACGCTGAAATTTTAGACTTGTTAAAAATTTCTGTTCTAAATCCTGCTTCCTTTCCTGAACTTGCAATTGCATTGGCAAGACCGGTTGCATTCAGATAATTAACAGGTTTATTTACAAGGTTACGAACAAGATAGACTGAGTCTATAACAGCCTGAAGATTCTCTATTTCACCTGCATCATTTGTGCCTGAAACAATAGTTATTTGCTTAAGAGAATGACGTTCTTTGTCTGCTTCTTTTTTATATTCAAGAAACTGATAATTGCCAAGGGCCATGCCTTCTGCAAAATATAAGGGGGCTAAAGCTATTTCACTCAGATTTACAATCGTAATTGCACCAATTTTATGATTATTGATAATGCTGAGAATTTTATGACCGGCCTTTCTGATACCCTCATTAGTATTATATGGAATTTCCCTGGTCTCAATAACTGCTACTATCGTGATGTATGAGGCAGATGGAATAATCACCTGCTTAATGTCTTTTTTTATCTGTGACTTAATTAAGTCAATATCTTCCTCGGGCCGTGCAATACAGTACCAATCAGTATTTTTATCCGCAAGAATCAACAGATGATTATTTCTTCCCGCCTTTTGGGATTGCAAGATTTGCATGTTATTTTTTGAATATGTTTGGGAAAGGTCTCAAAACTAAAAAAAAATTAAAGTTGCTTTCACTCAATTACTAAAAAGCATTAGATGTTGCATTCCAAAAAATCGTTAGGACAGCATTTTTTAAAAGATGAAGCAGTAGCAAAACAGATAGTTTCGTTCTTCCAGGAATCACATCCTTATGATACTGTTCTGGAAATCGGCGCTGGAAAGGGTGCATTGACGAAGTTTTTGGTTGCTGAAAATTTACCTGATTTCTTTGTGGTGGAATTAGACCATAGAGTTATACCCATGCTTATTGAGCGATTTCCTTTTCTTGTAAATCGCATCTTTAATGAAGACTTCTTATCATTCAATCTCAATAAATTAAGCGGTGAACAGGTGAGTATTATTGGCAATTTCCCTTACAATATTTCCAGTCAAATTGTTTTTAGAATACTAGAAAACTTAGAACGCGTACCATTGATGGTAGGAATGTTTCAAAAAGAAGTTGCAAAAAGAATTGTGTCGCCGGCAGGAAATAAGGAATATGGGATTTTAAGTGTGCTGGTACAGACCTTTTACTGTGTGGAATACCTTCTTGATGTAAGCAAAGAGAGCTTTACGCCATCACCTAAGGTGCAATCTGGAGTGATCCGATTGAGAAGAAAGGATGAATTACCGTATCTGGCAGATGTAAATCAATATTTTCGACTTGTCAAGTCCGGCTTTGGCCAGCGCAGGAAAACTTTACGTAATAGTTTGAAAGATTGGTCGCTTCCATCTGAAATAGTTGCAGATGAACTGCTCTCTAAAAGAGCAGAACAATTACCAGTGGAGGAATGGATCTCTTTATCAAACCAAATAGCTGCCTAAGCACAACCCATATAGTTAAGCTTTAGACAATTATCTTACGCTTATGAAGTGAATAAATCTTAGTGTAATTTTCTTAATTCCTGCAGATTCAAACCTGCAGCCAGCGAGTAACATTCAAAACAGAATCTTTGCGGAACAGGGGTAAAGTCTTAATTACAGAAACATGTGACGCACTTCTAATTGAGGGCTTACATGTTTTGGGGTTCGGATGTTCATACCAACCCGGAATTTCTCAAAAGGAGGTAGAAAAGGATATTCATCATTATACCGGTGTTATTGTGGCTACAAGAGTTGTGATAAATAAAAAAGTTATTGAATCAGGGAAGCTATTGAAGTTTATTGCAAGAGCTGGATCTGGTATGGAAAATATTGAGACTGTATTCGCCGCATCCAAGAATATTTATTGTATCAATTCTCCTGAAGGAAATGCAAATTCAGTTGCAGAACATTGTATGGGATTACTGCTGGGTTTTTACCATAACATCACGAAATCTTATCTTGAAATGCAGCAATCGAAGTGGTTGGTACAAGAGAATCAGGTCCAGGAGTTGGAAGGAAGATGGATTGGCCTTATAGGATATGGCAACACAGGGAAAGCCTTTGCAAGAAAGCTTTCTATTCTTAACATGAATGTGCTTGCATATGATAAATATCTGGAAAATTACAGTGATGCTTATGCAAAGGCAGCAACCATAAATGATCTATATAAACATTGTGAAATAATAAGTTTACATATTCCTCAGAATGCAGAAACGCTTGAGATTGTAAATAGTGATTTTCTTGGCAACTTCTCCCGCATAAGATTTCTAATCAATACATCTCGGGGTAAACTGATAAACCATTCACATTTATTAGAAAACATACTCAATAAAAATTTAGCCGGAGCGGCATTAGATGTTTTTGAAAATGAAAATTTTGAATCTCATACCCAGAAGCAGCACCAGGTCTTTCAAGCATTGATTAAAACAGGTAAGGTGATAGTAACTCCTCATATTGCAGGTAAAAGCCTTGAATCGAAACATAAAATAGCACAGGTGCTATTAAATAAAATAAAAGCAATTTTATAGTGTCAAAGGTTTGTCATAAATGAAATCAAAAGATGGCAACCTCGATTTTTCATTTACTTTTATTACTGATTTTGAATTATAAGCTATATTTGTCACTTTGACTACAGGAACCAAACTATTAAATAGAATTTTGCGGCATGAAAAAACTTTACGCGGTTGTCGTAGTAACATTCTTTTGCTCCACCACACTGCTTGCTCAAGTAGGTGAATTACAAGGGAAAGTTTATGACCAGGTTACAAAGGAGGGAATTCCATTTGCCAATGTGGTATTGGATCTAAATGGTATTCAGAAAGGGTATGGTGAAACTGATGATAACGGCTCTTTCACGATTAAACCTATCATTCCGGGAACATATGACGTAAAAGTATCATATCTAGGCTATCGGCCTAAAACCTTTACCGGGGTAATAATAAATGCTGATAAGATAACCTTTCAGGACATTCCTCTGGAATCCAGCGTTAGTACTCTGCCTGATGTGGTGGTTTCATCTCAGAAATTAGTGGAGCCTGATCAAACCACAACAGGCAGCACCCTTACAAAGGATGAAATCGGCAACATCGCTACAAGAGACACGCGCAATTATGCATCCTTAACAGCAGGGGTTTTCCAGCGTGATGATAATGCAGCCCTGAACATAGGAGGGGCTCGTGATTATTCAACTAGGTATTATGTAGATGGTATTCCAATGCGGGGGTCACTCGTTCTTCCGGCAAGTTCTATTGAGCAACTTACCGTTTTAACAGGCGGAATTCCTTCAAGATACGGAGATGCTACAGGTGGAATTATTAACATCACTACCCGCGGACCTTCAGAGAAATATTCCGGTGGTGTGGAACTGGTGACTTCAGAATTTCTTGATGGTTATGGATACGATCTGGCAGCCGTCAATCTATCAGGTCCGTTGTTTGTAAAAAATAAAGGCACCGATTCATCAGAGGCAACTGTAGGCTTCTTTATAACCGGTGAAGTAGAGCATAATTTAGATCCCGATCCATCGGCTGTGGGGGCGTATAAGGTAAAAGATGACGTATTGGAATATATAAGGGCCAATCCGCTGACACCTTCTCCAACTTCTACAGGATTGATTCCAACCGCAACCTTACTAACTGCAGATGACATAGAAAAGAATAAGGCAAAATGGAATGTGTCTGACAATAACTATAGGTTCAGTGGAAAGCTAGATTTTCAATTGAGTAAATTTGTAAACCTGACGTTGGGCGGAGATTTTAATCTTGAGCGATACCACTTCTACAGTTTCAACCGATCCTTGATAAATGCAGAAGAGGGAAACCAATATTATAAAGATAACACCTATCGGGGCTTTGTAAGGTTTACTCAGCGATTTGGTTCGGGATCAGGAGAGCAGAATAAAACAGCCTCCGTATTTCAAAATGCTTATTATTCTATTCAGGCAGATTATTCAAAATTTTACAGAACCTTTGGTGATAAAGAGCTCGGCTTTGATCCTTTTGCTTACGGATACGTTGGTAAATTTGAGACATCACGGCAACCTTTTTATGTATATGGTACTGATACAACCTCCAATCTTACCGGTTGGTTGCTTTCCGGTTATCAGGATACATCATTGACATTCCAACCTGGCACAATAAATCCTTATTTATCCAATTATACTTCTCAGTACTTCGGATTTACCAATGAGACTCCCAACAGTCTGTTTGATGTTCAAAACGGTGGGGGACTTTTAAATGGAGATCTTCCCACGAGTACACTTACTGTCTATTCGATGTTTCTGAATTCAGGATACCCTGTTGCTTCTTATGGAATAAGAAATAATGATCAGCTAAGACTTTCTGTTAACGCCTCCGTTGATCTTGTAAATGTCTCCAAAGGAGAGCAGGGACGCCATGCTCTTGAATTTGGGTTTGAGTATGAGCAGCGGATTGACCGAAATTATACAGTTTTCCCGGTAGGCCTATGGCAATTAGCCCGACAGCTAACCAATGCTCACATAGCTACACTCGACACAAAAAATCCGTTGCCGGTATATGACAATTTTGGTGTCTTCCTTGATACTATTAACTATAATCCTCTCTTTGTAGCCGAAGATCAATCCTTTTTTGATAAATCGTTAAGGGCTGCTTTAGGACTTGATCCTAACGGGTTCGACATTATAGATGTGGATGCAGTAGATCCCAGTGTTTTAAGTTTAAGTATGTTTAGTCCGGATGAACTATTTAATAATGGTAATTATGCTGTTTATTACTATGGATATGATTATCTCGGAAACGTATTAACCAAGCAACCAAGCTTGAATGATTTCTTTACTCAACAGGATGAGAATGGCAATTTTACGCGCAATTCACCAGCATTCAGTCCTATCTACTCTTCAGCTTACATTCAGGATAAATTTAATTTTCGCGATCTTATTTTTAATATCGGACTTCGTGTAGATCGCTTTGATGCTAATCAGCCCGTTCTAAAAGATCCATACTCTCTTTACCCGATAAGAACTGCTGCTGAAGTTACACAGTTTGGTTCTCATCCCGCTACTATAGGAAGCGATTTTGCGGTATATGTAAATGACTTATCACAACCCACAGAAATTGTAGGCTATCGCGATGGCAATACATGGTATAACGCTCAAGGAACTCTAGTTTCAGATCCTGGAACTATAGCCAAGCTTTCGAATACTGGTGGCATCACACCATATTTAGCCTCTACTGATGTGGATAATCTTCAACTAAATGCTGAATCCTTCGAAGACTACACACCTCAGTTTACTATTATGCCGCGTATCGCATTTTCTTTTCCCATTTCAGATGAGGCATTATTTTTTGCTCATTATGATGTGCTTTCTCAACGGCCGCAGGGTGGTACAGGTCAGACTCCCTCAGGAAATGCCCTTATCGCAGGTCCTTTTCAATATTATTTTTTAGAGCAGCTTAATACGGATAATGTAATGTCAAATCCTGCATTAAGACCCGAAAGAACTATTGATTACCAGGTTGGTTTTAAGCAGGCATTAGGAACCACATCAGCAATTACTATTGCCGGCACATACCGCGAATTAAAGGATATGATTCAGGTAACCAAGATATCTTATGCTTATCCTGTAGAATATAATACTTTCGGCAACTCTGATTTTGGAACTGTAAAATCACTTCAGTTCACATATGAATTAAGAAGGGTAAAGAATGTAAAAATCGACGCCAATTATACTTTACAGTTTGCTGATGGTACGGGTTCAAACATCACATCAGGGCTAAATCTTGTTGGCTCAGGGCAGCCAAACCTGCGTACAATTCTTCCCTTTAGCTATGATCAGCGCCATGCGCTCACAGCTTCTATAGATTACCGGTATGGTGAGGGCAGAAGCTACAATGGCCCTGTTTTTGGCAAAAACAACACAGCATTTTTAGCAAACTCAGGCTTGAACGTTATTCTTCGTGCGGGTTCCGGAACTCCTTACACCCGTCAGGCAACACCTACAGCAGGTGCATTGTTTGGAGTTGTACAAAATTCTTCGTTGTTAGGCAGTGTAAATGGTTCAAGGTTACCATGGACATTTAAGATTGATGCCAAGCTGGACAAGGATTTTAAAATAGGGAAGCCTGATCATTCCTACTATTTAAATTTATACCTTCTGGTTCAAAATGTACTTAATACAGCGAATATACTGGGCGTGTATGGTTTTACCGGAAATGCGAACGATGATGGCTATCTTGAATCCGCAATAGGTCAACAGGTATTATCCACCCTTCCTAATCCGGAAAGCTTTGAGACACTCTATAATATTAAGATTAATAACCCTGATAATTACAGCTTGCCCCGCAGAATTCATTTAGGGGTACAATTTAATTTCTAATCGATAATACGCAATCAATGAATTATATGAAAACACAATGGATGTTAACAATTGCAGCCTTACTTATGGTGAGTGCTTCCTATGCTAAAGAAAATGTAGGCATCATTGGTGAGAAGCTGAGTCAGTCTCAAAAACTTGCTGCAGGTGATTGTACTCCCGCCGCTGCATCCATTGACCTTGATATTAATAACGTCAGGGCACGGATATTTACGGGCGGTGACATGTGGTGGGATCTGAGTGGTGAGCCAAAATATGAGGTCCCTAAAAGCGCCGAAGGTCAACCAGAAAACCCGAGCTCTCTGTTTGCCGGGGCTATCTGGATTGGTGGTATCGATGCTCAAGGTCAGCTAAAAGTAGCCGCGCAAACCTATCGTCAAACGGGTAATGACTTTTTTCCGGGACCTCTGGATGAAAATGCGTCTATTGATGCTGCCACATGTGATGCATGGGACAAACATTTTCAGGTTTTTGGCTTTGAGATTGATTCTTTAATAGCTCTTTACGAGGCTCTGGAACCGGGCCAAACTATACCTGCCAGTGTAATCCCCGGGAACATTCTGAATTGGCCGGCCTTTGGTAATATCAACTCTGAATTAGTAAACAACCAAGCCCTCGCTCCTTTTGCTGATGTTGACGCAAATGGACTTTATGATCCAACCTTCGGTGATTATCCTGTTATAGATGAAACTTGTGAAAAAGGAACTTATGCAGATCAAATGATCTGGTGGGTATATAATGATAAGGGAAACATCCATTCCGAAACAGGTGCAACAGCTATTGGAATAGAAATTCAGGCTCTGGCCTTTGGATTTAAAACAAATGATGAGGTGAATGATATGACTTTTTACAAGTATAGGATATTAAATAAAGCAACTTCTACCCTGGATAGTACTTTTATGGGGCAGTGGATTGATCCGGATTTAGGCTGTCATTTAGATGACTATATTGGATGTGACCTTGAAACAGGGATGGGCATTGTATATAACTCCAGTGCTGTTGACGGCGGTTCAGGTTGTGCGCTCGATTATGGAGATCAGCCCCCATATCTCGGCGTTGATTACTTTCAGGGACCCCTTGATGAAAATGGTTTAGAGCTTGGATTATCTTCCTTTTTGTACTATGACAATGATTTTTCAAGTAGGGGAAATCCTGAAAATGCAAGTGATTTCTATGGGTACCTATCTGGAACATGGAAAGACGGAACACCCTTTACTTTTGGAGGAAATGCTTACGGCGGATCTACACCTACCAATTATGTTTTCCCCGATGATCCCACCAATGCTGCCGGCTGGTCAGAATGTGCAGAGAATAATCAACCTGCTGATCGCCGTATCATCCTGGCCTCTGGTCCTTTTCGCCTCGATCCCGGAGCGAAGAATGATATAACCGTTGGAGTAGTTTGGGTACAGCCACCGATTGGCACATATCCTTGCCCAAGCTATGATTTGTTAAAGCAGGCAGATAAGAAAGCACAGGCGCTCTTTGATGGGTGTTTCAAATTGACGGAAGGTCCGCCAGCACCTGATCTAAGCGTAATTGAACTAGATAAGGAATTGATTTTAACCTTGAACAATACAAAAGCCATAGAGGAATTCCATGAAGTTGACCCAAATATAACTGCATTGGCAACCCCGGATTCTTTCTTTGATTTTCAAGGATATCAGATATATCAGTTAGTTAACGAAGATGTAAGTGCACAGGATTATGACGACCCAGCCAAATCCAGACTTATTTTTCAAGTTGACGTTAAAGATGATGTGAGTAAAATTGTAAATATTACGTTTGATCCGAACCTCGATGTAAGTGGTGATCCTACATTAGCCAATGTTCCGGTTCTAATGGTGGATGGTGCTAACGAAGGGATTCAACATACCTTCCAGGTTTTGAATGATGCCTTTGCTACTGGAGATAAACGGTTAATAAATAATAAAACTTATTATTTTAGTGTAATTTCTTATGCGTATAATTTTTATAGTGTTGCTGATACTGTTGCCGATGATTCTGGTCAAGTCATTAACATAGGTATTACACAACAATTACAACCTTATCTGGCAGGACGTAAAAACATAGAAAAAGTCGCGGCCATTCCTCATCTTACAGCTTCTGAAAATGGTGGATTAATTCTTAACTCCTCATATGGGGATGGTCCTCAGCTTCGTAGAGAAGAGGGCACAGGTAACGGTATCTTTGTCACTGACCTGACTGACGAAAGTATTCTTGAAATACTTACAAGTCCTACAAACCAGACCTATCACCAGGTTTATCAGGGTGGAAGAGGACCAGTAAATATTAAGGTTTATAATCCAAAGGTTGTTCCTTCCTCAAACTTTGAAATGTCATTGTTCGATTATGTCGGAACTTCAGGAATATTGAATGGAAGTACAACTATATGGTCTTTAAAGGATCTGACAACCGGCAATATTATAAATTCCGATTACACCATTGATATTGAGAATGAACAATTAATACCTGATTGGGGATTATCAGTATTCGTACAAACAGCCAGAAATCCCGGAGGTACTGAAGATGAACAGGCTGCTAATAATAATGGTCTATTAGAAGCAACCATTGAATTTACTGATCCACAGAATACATGGCTTGGTGGCGTACCTGATCAGGAGGGTGATAATCTATTTAATTGGATAAGGTCAGGTATTTATGCTCCTGCTACCAGCCTATTTCCAGATTACCTCGGCAGAGATGTTTTCCAGGTATATGAAAATTTAATTAGCCGCACATGGACGGCGTATGGAGTGGCCACCGATGAAAAGACCATCGGACCGGCTTGGCTGGATGCATCACATTATTCTACTCTTAATCTGTTAGATAGCTTGATTAGTGC
>JACCZZ010000311.1 GCA_013695715.1 Chitinophagales bacterium
GCTGTTTCAATATGTCAGGGTACATAGAACCGGAGCCAATGATTCCTAATCCTCCCGCGTTACTTACAGCTGAGGTAAGCTCCCATCCGCTGCACCAAACCATACCTGCCTGAATGATGGGATAGGAAATGTTAAAGAGCTCAGTAATCCGGTTATTCATGGGTTGAAAGTAAAACCAGATTTTTCATTTAAAAAATTTTCTAATACAATTACTATAAGACGACAAAGAATTGGTAGTGAATAAACTTAAGCAACCTTTTTATAAAAGAGTAATGATGTGGTATGAGGTTTTGGGTATTATCTAATGGTTAATTCGGTAATAATTCCTAACGATAAATTCCGTAGGGGTGAAAGGTTTTTTTAAGCTTATCGCAAAATTACATATACATATTTTGAAAGCTCCGTGGGAGCTGCAGTATGGTAGAAACCAGGAAAACGTAGGGGCGAAAGAGTTTTCTTTAAGATTTCGGGGGTACCATCAACAACATGTTTCATTGAAACCAAAAACCTGAGATAAGTTTTCTGAGAATACTGTAACCCCGATGGGTTTAATTTATGGCGTTATACTACTACCATACTGTGGTCCCTCCGGGACTTAGCTTAGACGGTAGAAGACGGCTTCGGAAATTGTAAGAGAATACACTTATGCTATCGCAAGGTCGTCCCTCAGCCACTTAGCTTAGACGGTAGAAAACGGCTTCGGAAAATAAAATTAGAATGTCCTTATTGAAAATGAAAGTTAAATAATAATATCACATTAAATTATAATTACTTCAATTTTTTAGATGATCTATCGCATATCAATCTCAGTATCATCACCAAGATTCAGCGTTTGACTCATGCCACGGATGGTAGCGTCGTTTCCAACGAGCGAATGATGAAGCAACACATCTTCAATCTCTGAATTGCTGCCAATAATAGAGTCTTTAATAATGGAGGAGGTAATGACTGTATTTTCCCCAATTGTAACATTCGGACCGACAATACATTTGTTGAGCTTGCATTTTTCTGAAATGCTAACAGGATCTATTATAATTGAATTTTCATATTGTACCGGCGAGGCGAGAGCATGACCCATTTTTTTAAGCAGGATGGCGTTGGTGTCAAGCAGTGTAGATTTTCTGCCGCAATCAAACCAGTTATTTACTTTATATCCTTTAAAGACTATGCCTTTTTCAATCATCCGCATTAACGCATCTGTAAGTTGAATTTCACCGCGCGTAACTACCTTGTTCCGAATATTATAATCAAGTGCCTCAAACAGTTCTGTAGATTCATTGATCTTATACAGTCCTACCAAAGCAAGATTTGATTTTGGAATCTGAGGTTTCTCTATGAGGCGGTGGATTAAGCCACCTTTTTCGTCCATTTCAACAACTCCAAAGGTTCTGGGGTCATCTACTTTTTTTACACAGAGCAAGGAGGTTGAGGCTGAAACAATCTCTTTCATGTTCAGATCAAAGACGCTGTCGCCTAGTGCTATGAATACTGGTTCAGACTCATCTACAAGGTGGCGTGCGTGCCAAATAGCATGGCCAATGCCATCGCGTGAGGACTGTTCGACGAATTTTTTATTTATGTCAGGATACTTCTTCTCTACAAAATCGCGGATTTTTTCTCCGAGGTAGCCAATGATAAAAATAAAATCCTTAAGACCGGCTTCTATCATCTCATCTATTATAAATGCAAGTATGGGTTTACCTGCAATAGGAATGAGCGCCTTGGGTTGAGTATAAGTATGCGGCCTCAGCTTGGTTCCTGTTCCTGCAACAGGTATAATGGCTTTCATTCAGTGTTTATTAAGCTGCTAAAAGTACAATAAAGGCTTATAGTTGAACGGGAGGTTAAATGCTGTGGACAAGGCGGAAATAAACAGCGTTAATTTTTTATTTCAGCTTCACAAGTGATTGCATAATGATCGGAATAGGTTTTACGTATGGTTCTGTAATTTCTTAATTCGAAATTGTCGCCGGTGAAAATGTAATCAATTCGGTACGGCTGTAGTAACCCTGCATAAGTTGGGCCCATGCCCCACCCGGCCTTTAAAAATGCATCCTGCAGTTGGTTCGATAAAGTATGATAAGCAAAAGAGGCAGGCGTATCGTTAAAATCGCCGCATACGATAATGTGACCATCACTTTTTTTTATCTCCATATCTATATCTAATGCCTGCTCACTGCGTAATATAAAAGCTCTCTTAACTTTCGACGCTATTTTTCTGATTGGCACAACCTGTACATCCTGCTGTTCAGAAATCTCCTCCAGATAATTATAATCTTCTTTAGACAAATAAATTGATTGCAGGTGAATATTGAACACTCTGACTACGATAGAGTCTATCTGAATATCTGCATAAGAGCATGAATTCTGGGTCTTGTTATCAAACTGAATATTACCATGATTGATAATTGGATAACGGCTAAAAATAGCGGTCCCCCAGTGCTGACCGCCACGGCCGGTAAAAGTCTTTTCAAAATAAAAGCTGCTAAAGCCAGCCTTCTTTTTTACCTGTTCGATGGTTTTATATTTTCCAGTGTCAGCATTATAAAACTCCTGAAAGCAGGCAATCGCAGGTTTTTCTTCTTTAATGAGCTGGATAATCGATTCCAGATCATTGTTTTCTTTACCCCAGTGATAGACATCGAAGTTGCGCACATTGTAACTCAGGATCTTTATGGTTGTGGCAGCAACGTCTGACTTTTGCTTAGTAGAATTAAAAGCGAAATAAGTTCTTAATACCGGAAGGGTAAGCAAAATGGATATTGCCGGGATTAATGCATTCTTTAATTTTAAAATGATCCAGAAAACCAGGAACAACAAATTGATCGCAAGAAAAAAGGGATAAGCTAATCCGAAGAAGGAGATGAACCACCACTGCGCCGGATTTAAATAAATGCACGATCCACCGGCAAGAAGGCAAACTGCCGCAATCAGGTTTAGAAAGAGGAAAAACTTTTTGATGAATGTCACCTTGCAAACGTTTATACGAGCCGAATTAATAGCAAACGTCAATAAATTTTTAATATGTCGGCGGATTCGCTATATATAGATTTTATTTTTGTATGTTCCAGCTGATGCAATGCAATACTCCACCCTGTTTTGATATTTCTTTGCATGGAATGGTAGTGATTGTTTGTCCGCTGAAGATTTGTTCAAAAATTTTTACTGCTTTCTCATCATCATCAATTC
>JACCZZ010000344.1 GCA_013695715.1 Chitinophagales bacterium
CCTTGTATGTGCTTGAAAAGGCTTTTCCTGCTGAGAAGAAAGCAAAACCTGTTAGATGGCTTATTGTTTTGGGAGCCACTCTTCTCTCCTTGGTGCTATCTGCAATTGCTGTATTGCTAATTGAACAATTTAAGAACATAAAAGCAGCTTTTAAGTATGCTTAACTCAGTCGCTGGAATGTTTTAGAGGTATATTCAGGTACGTCGCTTATTATTTACTTGTTCTTAATAAATCTTGCATGTCAGCATGCTGATGTCGTCATTGGTCAGACGATTTCCCTTAAAAGCATTTAGAAAAGCAACTATCTGGTTTGTTATTTCATTAGGTGCAAGCTTATGATTATCTTTTAGAATGGAAATGATGTCTTCAATCTTCAAAGATTGATTTTTGTCGTTCTCGATATCCGTAAGCCCGTCAGTGTAGCAGAAGGCGATGAACTCCTTCTCCAGTTTCATCGACTGCACATTAACATAGGGCAGTTTTTCAAACATGCCAAGTATTGTACATCCCTGGTCAAGAAATTTCATTTCCCCATCATATAAAAGAATAGCAGGATTATGCCCTGCGTTAACATATTCAAATTGACGCGTGGTAAAATTAAATTTTGCTAAAAAAAGAGTAATGTACTTTTCACCTCGCGTAATCTCATTTACGCGCGAATTTAGATGTTCCAACAACGTATTAAGAGAAGGCTGCTGATCAGAATAAGAACGAACACTGGCCTGGAAATTTGCCATCAGCAATGCGGCGGCTACGCCCTTTCCTGATATATCACCTATACAGAAAATGCTCTCGTGATCGTTTAATTCTATATAATCATAAAAATCACCTCCAACTTCCTGATGCGGTGAATAATATCCCGAAAAAGACATCCGTTCGTCATCAGGTAGTTTATCCGGAATAAGCATCGTTTGCATTTGACCTGCCATTTGAAGTTCTGACTTCATCAGCTTCTGGTTCACCTGTGCTCGAAACAACCTTTTATTCTCTATTGCCACAGCAATAATATTAGACACCGTTTGAATAAAATTTAGTTTTTCATCGAGGGTGAAATCCTTAGTACTATCAACATCACTAAGGAACGTAAAGGCAAGCGGACAATTCTTATGGTATACGGGTACTACAACTTTAAACTGAGCAGCAAGCGGATGGCGTATTTGCTCAAGATTCGTCAGTTGCTTAAACATAGACAAGGTGTTTTTAGCAAATGCTGTGGCCTCTTCTATAGTAATTCCTAATGCATTGGTGCAAATCCATTCATCTATTTCTACAAACACAGCAATTCTGTTAACACCGATTTGCTTAATTAGTATGTCTTCATAAAGCTTTAATAACCCATGTGAGGAGATGTTGCTGTTTATGGCTTGCGTGATCTGCAGCAAGGAGTTCAACTCATCTTCCTTTATATGAAGCTGTTGCTCTAGTAGCTGGAATCTATTTTCTATATGTGGACTTGCTGCTTTCACCCTTTAATATTAGGTTGAAAAAAGTAATTCCGATTTAAGTTTTCATTTTAACATCAAGGGCATCGCGCAATCCGTTTCCAAGCAAATTAAAAGCGAGCACCATAATCATTATGGCTATGCCAGGAACAATGGCCAGAATAGGATTGCTTGATATAATGAATCCATAGTTTTCCCGTATCATGGATCCCCATGAGGGAGTGGGTGGCTGAACGCCAATACCAAGAAAGCTGAGCCCTGCTTCAATAAGAATAGCAGTTGCGAAATTGGAAGCAGCAACAACCAGTACAGGACCAAGAGTATTTGGCAGCACATGTTTGAAAATGATTCTGGAACGGCCAAAACCAAGACTCTGTGCTGCTTCTATATATTCCATGTTTCGAATACTCATTACTTGCCCGCGAACAATGCGTGCAACCTGAACCCACATGGTTAACCCTACCGCCACAAAAATCTGCCAGAACCCTTTGCCCAGGACAAGTGTGATCGCAAAAACAAGCAGTAAGGTAGGTACTGCCCAAATTATATTTATAAGGAGGATAATAGCCTCATCAGTTTTTCCCCCATAATATCCTGCAATTGATCCAAGGAATGTTCCGAGGAGCAGTGAAATCGCCACTGCCATAAAGCCAACAGCGAGTGAAACACGAACTCCAATCAGCAGCCTGCTTAAAATATCTCTGCCGTACGTATCAGTTCCCAAATAATATATCTTCTTAACAACATGATCATGTACAATCTTCTTTTGCATCTCTTCTATCTTATCAGGACTAAATAAATTACTTTTATCCGGAAGCCCATTTAGCACTTGCTGCAGCGGGTATGATTCAGATTTTGTTTTTACTCCCTCGCCTCTGAAAAGGTCAACTTTAACATCAGCATTCTCAAAATGATATTCTCTTATCGGAATCCACAGATGTTGAAGCTCGCTTCCATTAATCATTCGTGAAAGGATGCCCTTTTTTTCTGCTGCTTGTACCTTTTTTATCAGTAAAAATTTTTGAGTATAACCCGGTGGTTGCAAAGCAATTTCAGGAGTCATATTGTTCGCATCAGGTGTGCTATCAGGAGTTATCAGGTACCCTAACACTCCAAGAACGAAAGAAAAAAATATAATCAGCAGACCACCAATTGCAGGGCGATTTCTTTTAAGCCTGTTCCACGCTGTCTGGAATGGTGATTTATTCGACTGATTAGTAAAGATTAGCTGTTTACGAAACCACATCAGTTACGACTGTTGTGAATCAATAAACCAAGTTTTGTAGCCACAAAGCTCGATTCCTCAAGTGAAGCATAGTCTGGTATCTCAAGTTTTTCAAAATCAAACAGCATATCATTATACTTCAACTGATTGATAAATTTATTCTCAAGCAAACTTCTAAGGGTTTGTTGAAAAACATCTTCACTGCAATCCAGATTTTCAAATAATACTTTATAGGAAGAAATAAAATAGACTTCGTCTAAAAGGCGGAATTCAAGATCACTCAATTTACTCATGAAATTTTTCTCCCTTTCCATTTTGGCGTATAAAATATTCCACCTATTCCTGTAATAAGAATGTACAATGGATGCAATAGCTGTGCTTGTAAAAATAGAGATAATAGTTTTCGGCTCTTAAAAAATCTGTTTACTCCTACGAAGAAAATAAACTCGGCAGTTATTTTTATAATAAGCTGAACTGCGAGTAATAAAAAATATTCTCTTCCGCAAAAGGAAAGAATTACATTGATAATAATTAAAAGGTAGAATGCAAATGGAATAAGTATGTTAATGTGGATGTGTGGATTTGCATAATATTTAAATTTTGAAGCCCATCGAATGCGCTGATGAAGAAAACTTATGAAATTTGATTGTGGCTCTGTATAACAAATGGCATCTGTATTTTTTAAGAATTGTACCCCCCTGCTCCAGCGTTTGCTCATTTTGTGCATTAGCAATACATCATCACCGGAGGAGACTTGATCTATTCCCTTATACCCTCCAACTTTATAAAAGGATTCTTTTCTGAAGGCCAGGTTCGCACCATTGCATATCAGTGGTGTGTTCCACCATAAGGCAGCACCTGTAATGCCTATTAAACCTATAAATTCAATGGCTTGAAAACCCTGCAGGAATCCATTTTTATTTAAAAACGCTACAGGGGCAACGATCATATGGCATTGTTTCGATTCATAGAAGCTCACAATGGTTTTTAGCCATTCTGAGTTAAACCGGCAATCTGCATCGGTTGTGATTATTAATTCACCTAAAGACTCTCTGATCCCATATTCAAGCGCTTTTTTTTTAAAACTCTTTATTATTGATTTATCTGGCACATAATCTTCAAGATGCAGAATGCGTATCCGGTTGTCTAAGAATTCTTCAACAACAGATGCAGTCTGGTCTTCAGAAAAGTCATTAACTACAATTAACGTGAATAATTCAGAAGGATATGACTGTGCAAGTAAATCGCCTAGAAGGTTTCTGATATAATCCTCCTCATTTCGTGCAGAAATAATTATGGAAACTTTAGTTGTACCCTTTACAGGTGAAGGAATGAAATATGGGATTCTGATCCATCCTATGGAATAAAAACTAAACAATAAAACATAGAAAAAACTGAGACAAACCACTATAGTGGTGTATAACATCATTCTTCGAGTGATTGCGTAATAGACCTATTCAGTGACGGTGCAATTAGACTATGACCTCTTTCCAATATTATTGTTTTGCAATGATTCAGTCCTGATAAATAAGTTCTGGCAATAGCTTCC
>JACCZZ010000352.1 GCA_013695715.1 Chitinophagales bacterium
CGAAGCTTGCGATCATATATTTTCCTAAAGATATTAAAGATTACTTACTCCATCACCCGAAGATCATAAGGTGTGAAAGCCTTAGGTTTCTGGCAAGAGAAGGCAATAGAAGCATAAACCTGAAGATACTAAAAAGTGCTCTTGCTACCTTTCAATCTTTATTAACCTTTTACGAAGTCTTGAAAACATCCAGCTCTTTTTTAAGGGCACCATCCAACTCTCCTCAAGCTGTTTTTTAGTAGCAACATTATTATTAAAGACGATTGTTTCATCGGAAATCTGATGATTATCATACAAATCAGAAAGAGCACCCAGAGGTGAAACATGAATTTCGTCTTGCTTTTTCCAGGCAAAGAGAAGCCTGTTGAAAAAATCTACATCATATTGCTGTTCAACTGATTTTATAAAATGAACAGATTTATCTATTGAGCAACCACTTGCTCCTGCTAAGGTTTCATCAACCATGAGTACAATAAATCTGTTGAACCGAAGTTCACCTGAGGCTTTAAGATTGAATCCATGTGCCGTCCATTCTTTCGTGAAATAGTTCAGCGACCTTAGAATTTCACTGGCCTCCAAATCAGTAAATGGCCGATTGCTCATGTATACCCAGGT
This sequence comes from Chitinophagales bacterium, assembly GCA_013695715.1. Classification (GTDB taxonomy): domain Bacteria; phylum Bacteroidota; class Bacteroidia; order Chitinophagales; family UBA10324; genus JACCZZ01. The sequence continues at coordinate 616 of JACCZZ010000352.1, forward strand.
TTTCGACAACGGATCCATATTACTATTGTTGTTAGGAATGGTAAAGGTAAGTAGTGTTTGGTTGTAAAATACTTTACAAACTAACCTCCTTAAAATAATACGGAAATGTTCTATAGCATCTTTGCCCAAATAATAGAACGAATTAAGAACCAGGCGCTACCCGTTCCATGGATTCAGCCACCATTTCGGCAATATCCATAAGCTTCGGTATTTCTTCTCCGCCTTTATTTTTGAGCCCGTCATCCATCATCGTCATGCAGAAAGGGCACGCTACAGCTACCATCTTAGCTCCTGTGCCAATGGCTTCCTGGGCCCTCTCTGTATTTACTCTTTTTCTGCCTGGTTCTTCTTCTTTAAATACCTGTGCTCCACCGGCGCCACAGCACAGCCCATTGGTGCGGCAACGCTTCATCTCTTTTAAATCTGCCTTAAGTGATTCAAGCACTTTTCGGGGAGCTTCATATATCCCATTTCCCCTTCCTATGTAACATGAGTCGTGGTAGGTGATGCTTTCATTACTTAATAGGTTATCTTCTTTGATCTTTATTTTTCCATCAATCATCAACTGCTGCATGAATGTTGAATGATGTATTACTTCATAATGGCCACCGAGTTCAGGATACTCATTTTTAAGAGTATTGAAACAATGCGGGCATGCTGTTACTATTCTTTTAATACCATAGTTATTCAGGGTATTAATATTTGTGAATGCCTGCATCTGAAAAAGAAATTCATTGCCTGCCCGCTTTGCAGGATCACCATTGCATGATTCCTCTAAACCAAGAATTGCGAATTTTATATCGGCCTCCTTTAAAATTTTTGCAAATGATCTTGTTACATTTTTATTACGTTCATCAAAGGAGCCTGCACAGCCTACCCAAAACAACACATCTACAGCATCACCTCTTGCAGCCACATCGCTCATCAAGGGCACGTCGAGCCCATCTGCCCAATTTGCACGGTCTGAAGGTGAAAACTGCCATGGTGCTCCATTGTTTTCAATGTTTGAATTCATCATAGCCAGTTCTGTGGGCATCTTCGATTCCTCCATAATCAGGCTTCGCCTAAGATCCATGATGATATCTAAAGGAGAAATATTCACCGGACACTCTTCCACACAGGCATTGCAGGTAGTGCAAGCCCATAATTCTTCCGGTGTGATATAATCATTCAATAATGTTTTGTTATCACGAAAAGCAGGGCCATGTAAATCATAGTTTCTTCCTGCTTCTTCGAGGCGGTCACGCGTTTTCATCACAATCCAGCGGGGTGAAAGTTTCTTACCTGTGATGCTCGCCGGACACGCAGCAGTGCATCGGCCGCATTCAGTACAGGAGTAGGCATCCATTAATTGTTTCCACGAAAGGTCATAAACATCTTTAGCGCCAAAGCGGGGGGAAGACTCTTCTTCCGATACGTTACCTGCGGAAGGATCAAGAATTAACTTTACTTCGCGGGTAACCGAATCAAGATTGTTAAATTTTCCTTTTGGAAAAAGATTGGAATAAAAGACATTTGGAAAAGAGATGATGATGTGGAAATGTTTTGATATGACCAGATAGTTTAAAAAGAATAGTATTCCAAGGATGTGGAACCACCAAAAAAAACGTTCCAAGAATATCAATGAGGAGGTATTGAGTGAAGTGTATACTGGTTGAAAAAAGGCAGCGCTTACAGGAAAAGCGCCTGCCTTAAAGTAATGATCCTCTCCTTTTTGCTGCAGCAGGTGATCGGTGGCATTCATTGAGAGAAATGCGATCATCAAAAGAATCTCCATAATCAGAATATAATTTGCATCCCTTTTTGGCCACCCATCTAAATCATCTGCTACCAGTCTGGGTACCTTCACAAGATTTCTTCGCGTTAGAAAAATAATGCATGCAATCAAGACTCCGAAGGCAAGAATTT
>JACCZZ010000241.1 GCA_013695715.1 Chitinophagales bacterium
TTTAAAGTCACCATTGTAAATACTGCTAACAGAATTCCAACAATCCAAAACCTCGTTACTATTTTCGGTTCTGAGTATCCCAGCTTTTGGTAATGATGATGTAGGGGCGCCATCTTAAAAATTCTTCTTCCCTCCCCATATTTTCTTTTCGTGTATTTGAAATAACATACCTGCAGCATTACAGAAATATTCTCCATGAGAAAAATGCCGCAGAGAATAGGTATAAGCAATTCCTTGCGAACGATAATAGCCAGAGTTGCTATGATGCCTCCTAAGGCGAGCGACCCTGTATCTCCCATAAAAACCTGAGCGGGGTATGCATTGTACCACAGAAAACCAACACACGCCCCAATCAGGGCTGCACAATAGACAAGCAGCTCCCCGGAATTTGGGATGTACATGATATTGAGATAATCAGCCGTCAAAATATTTCCTGATACATAGGCGAAAACGCCAAGCGTGGCACCAATGATTGCGGATGTGCCGGTAGCCAATCCATCTATTCCATCGGTCATGTTTGCACCATTTGAAACCGCAGTGATAATGAATATGACTATAAGAATATATATGATCCAGGTATATTTTTCATACCCATCCCCCAGCCACACTATCAGCTTTGAATAATTAAACTCATGATTTTTTACAAATGGAATAGTTGTTACCGGAAGCTTTGCATCCACGAAGCGGGCTGCAACTTTTTTTATCTGTGAACTGTCTGCGGTTACCATTCCTGCAGGAACATCAGAATTTACAAGCTCACGCCGGATCATTACATCTTTATTGAAATAAAGAATTGATCCTACTATTATTCCAAGCACTACCTGCCCTATAACTTTAAATCTTCCTGCCAAGCCCCGCTTATCTTTCTTAAAAACTTTGATATAATCATCAAGAAAACCAACGAAGCCCAGCCATATAGTTGAGATAAGCATGGTGATTACATATACATTTTCCATGCGTGCAAACAACAATGTTGGAATGATGATAGCTGCAAGGATGATCAACCCTCCCATTGTGGGTGTGCCTTGCTTTTGAAGCTGGTTGTGCAGCCCAAGGTCCCGGATGGTTTCTCCAACTTGCTTTTTTTGTAGAAACTTTACCAGTGTTTTACCGAAAACAAGAGATATAAGCAGAGAAACTATGATAGCCATTCCCGCGCGGAAGGAGATGAAATCGAACATTCCTGCTCCGATAAAATCACAGCATGTTTCGAGATATTTAAACAGATAGTAAAGCATTATTTTCCCATTTGTTCAAATGATTCAGTAAGCACCTTCTTGTCATCGAAAGGATATTTTATCCCTTTGATCTCCTGATATTTTTCATGTCCTTTTCCTGCAATCAAAATGATGTCTCCTTTCTTAGATATTGAAACTGCTGTTCTAATTGCCTCTTTGCGGTTTACTATTGACAGCACCCTTCCCATCTTCAAAGGCACAATTCCTTTCATCATCTCATCAATAATTGCATCTGGATTTTCTGTGCGAGGATTGTCTGAAGTAAGAATGACACGATCGCTTAACTCGCTTGCTACTTTCGCCATCACAGGTCTTTTTTCTGTATCACGATCGCCGCCACAACCAATTAGCGTAATCAATTGCTCGTTGCCTGATCGGATATCTTTAATAGTCAGCAAAACTTTTTCGAGTGCATCAGGAGTATGAGCATAATCTACAATACCCATAATTTTATTTTCATTGCTTAGTATATAATCAAACCTTCCTTCGGCAGGTCTCAGCTTGCTTAAAACGGTGAGCACAGGTATTTTTTGTTCTCCAAGCAACATGGCTGAAGCATAAATTGCAAGCAGATTATAAGCATTGAAATCTCCGACAAGAGGGGTGTAAACTTCTTCACCATCAATTTGCATCACCATACCATGAAAAGAACTTTCTGTAATGCGGGCACGATAATCAGCCATACCATTAATAGAATATGTATATTTCTTTGCCCTGGTATTTTGCAGCATAACCTTTCCGCGCTTATCATCAGAGTTAACAAGGGCAAATGCATCAGGCGGCAATTGGTCAAAGAGTTTTTTCTTAGCCTCTATATATTCATGAAAAGTCTTATGATAGTCTAAGTGTTCATGTGATAGATTGGTGAAAATGGCACCAGACAAATGCACTCCTGCCATTCGATTCTGATGGATTGCATGGGAGCTTGCTTCCATGAAACAATACGTACAACCCTGCAGTAGCATATTGCTCATTAAATTCGCAATCTGCAAAGCATCAGGAGTTGTGTGTGAAGCTGGTATTACTTCATTAACGATCCTGTTTTCTATGGTAGATAACAGTCCACACTTATAATTCAACCCTGTAAATAGATGATATAAGAGTGTGGCAACAGTTGTTTTACCGTTGGTACCTGTTACGGCAATTACTTTTAGCTTCTCTGAGGGGTTGTCGAAAAAATTTTCTGCAATGGTTGCAAGTGCTATTGAGCTGTCACCTACTCTTATATAAGTAATCTTGTCACTTTTTATTTCTGGAATGTTTTCACATACAATTGCATGGGCACCTTTATCTATTGCCTTAGCAATAAAATTGTTTCCATCTACCGTAATACCTTTTGTGGCAATAAACAGGGTACCTTCTTCCACCTTACGTGAATCAAAGGTGATGCTCTTTACTTCCACATCAGTGTTACCTGATATCTCAACCAAATTGACCTTATATAATATGTCAGAAAGTTTTTTCAAAGGCTCAATGTGATTGAAATAACTTGTCCCTTTGGAGCTTTCGTACCCCCCGGAATGCTTTGTGAGTACACTGCACCTGCCCCATTTGCATTCACATTAAATCCACATCGCTCAAGCAGGAATAAGGCATCTCTGAGCCCCATCCCTTTTACATCAGGCACAACTCCTGGTTCTTC
>JACCZZ010000366.1 GCA_013695715.1 Chitinophagales bacterium
TGTTCATTCAGATCAATAATATGAACGGAACCCGACATTGTTCCTAGTACTAAATGGTTTTTATTCTCCAGAAATAGCATTGAAAATATCTGGCCGTCCACTTTAGCAATCGCTACAGCTTGATGAGGTTCCTTTATGTTGCATTTTAAAACTATTCCCTCACTGCCGGCTGAAAGAAAAGAATCTTGCTCAGCTGTTCTTACCAGGGAATAGACAGAGCCTTTATGCCACGATATATTAGCGATTTGTTCAACCCGCAGTTCTCCCATAATTATCAACAAAGATAGCCTCAAAGACGGTGTAATATTATTTTTACCACTCGATGTCACTACTTATTGAAAGAACAATTGCAAATGGAACCCTATTGGCTGTATGGGACATTTCAGAAGATGCGGATTGGTTTTATTCGAAGCTGATATTAAATAAGGAAGAATTAAGATTGATTGCTGGCATCAGCCATCCGCAACGAAAGCTGCACTACCTGGCAAGCAGAGTATTGCTGCGAACCGTGATGAAAACGGATGAATTCATTCATCTTGAAAACGACCTGAATGGAAAGCCTGTGATTCTTAATTTCCCCATGCAGGTTTCGCTGTCACACTCGGCATCTCTTACTGCACTTTTGTTGAGCGATAGATTTGAAGTAGGAATTGATATAGAAAAGATAGATCCTAAAATTTGTCGCATTCAGCACAAGTTTATGAAAGAGGAGGAATTGAATGGGTTATCTGAAGAAAATGAATTAGAAACACTTTATGTATACTGGTGCGCAAAAGAAGCAATGTATAAGCTCTATGGAAAGAAACAACTGAACTTCCTCAACCATCTTTTTATAAAACCTTTTAAATATATGGAATCTGGAAATCTGCAAGGGGTAATATCTAAGGAACCGGTCTCTTGCGATCTGAACGTGCATTATGAAAAGATAGATGATTATATGTTAGCCTATGTTATGAACGAAAATGTTTCACTTAAAGTAACTGAGGGTTACGGTTCCAAGTGATTTGCCGAGTTGTCCAATCCACTCGTCAAGCTTGATATTTACAATCATATAATGGTTTTCATCTTCTGTATTTCCTTTTACTGATTTTAATTGATGCTGATTCTCCAGTTTCATATTCATCAGCTTGTGCAGCTTGAAGTGATGAAGCGTGCTGATGACATCCTTTTTATAATTTTTTTGAGGAGTGGTAATAAATATCTCATGTTTCTTATCCCAGTTTTCGCTTAGGTTATAAGGAAATGCTATAACTTTCAATGTGATGTCGCGAAATTTTTGCTCTGCATGGTTAAGAAAATAATGGTGATCAACTGATTGGCCCTGCTTATTAAGATCTTCCATTTCATGAATCATTAATTGAAAGCTTTGATTGTATAAAGGCGCTTCCTTTAATTCATCCAAAACCAGGTCGGCCACCTTTTGACTATCGTCCATTTCCATATTTCCATACTCAAGCAATAATTTTATGATGGCTGCTTCCTGATAATAATCTTTTTCAACAGCTTCATTTTTTTGTGAATGCGACTTCTCGCCTTCAGCATCATCATAAAGCCTGTCTGCTTCAAAAGCAGGTGCATCGGTTTCCTTTTTAAACTGCTTTCGCTTAATTTTATTCACTTCAGTAATCAGAACCTGTTCTCCTATGTCAAGAGAAAAACTGCAATCTTTAACAAGTAACGAGCGCTTAACAGGATCAGCAATTTTTGCAAGAGTTTCTGTTATTTCTCTGATTGCATCAGCCTTCTTTAAAGGATCAGTACCGGCATCTGCAAGCAGCAGAGCTGTTTTAAATTGTAAAAAATGTTTTTTATTAATCCTGATAAACTCCTTAAAAGCAGCAGTTCCATATTTGTGAAGGTATGAATCCGGATCTTCACCATCGGGGAGTAGAACAACCCTTACGTTTACATCCTGTTCCGTCATCATCTCCAGACCTCTCAGTGCGGCTTTAATGCCCGCAGCATCGCCATCATAAAGTATGGTAATGTTGTTTGTAAATCTTCTTATGAGCTTTACCTGCTCAGGTGTGAGTGAGGTTCCTGAAGATGCCACAACATTTTCGATGCCGGCCTGGTGAATCGAGATCACATCGGTATATCCTTCAGTAAGAAAACATTCTTCTTCCTTTCTAATGGCATTACGTGCCTGAAAAATGCCGTACACCAACGCACTCTTCTGATAAATTTCTGTTTCAGGCGAGTTGATGTATTTGGGTGCGCGCTCGTCTTTGCCCATGATGCGACCCGCGAATGCAACTACTTTTCCTGATAAGTTTAATATCGGAAACA
>JACCZZ010000243.1 GCA_013695715.1 Chitinophagales bacterium
CGGGAGCTGTCATTTTCTCTATAGACCATACCAATTCTCGAAAGAACAATGGGCCCACCTAATGCCTGATATGAAAGAGGAAGCCAAGCTCACTGATCAGGAGTATGAATTATTGTTGAAATATGTCGCAATCATGCAAGAATCGGTACCTATCAAAAAGCTGAACAATTGAGACTATATAAATAATAATAAAATAATAACTTTAATGGTAATGCTGATTAGTTTGAATCTGATAAAATTTGCACCGTAAAGTCTCGCAATCCAAATTACGAGATATCATCTCAATTACCGTGATCCCGCAGGGACTCGAACCCTGGACCCCAACATTAAAAGTGTTATGCTCTACCAACTGAGCTACGAGATCATGTAAGGAGTGCAAAGATATATGGCTGCATAAGAATTGCAAACAACGGATAGAATATTCATTCAACGAAATATTTACCCTTCAAAAATTTTTACTCAGGATTTGAAGTATAAAAAAAATGCTGCAGGATCATAAGCCGGATTCTGTAAACTGAGATTCCAGTTATGAAATCTCCACATTCATTTATCTGGTCCTGATGTTGCCATCAAGGATCAAGCGGTCTACCCACCTTCGGATCATGAACGTGCATGAATAAAACGAGCAGCCTTATCGATTGCTGAAACAGCAAACCGACCGAAGTATATTTGACCTTACAGCCCGCAAGGTATACCCCTCCGGTTCATTGCTGAATCGGATCGTGAGCTCTTACCTCACATTTTCACCCTTACTCCGAGTTATAGAAGCGGTAATTTTCTGTGGCACTCTCTTCCAGTTACTGAACAATCAGTATCTGAACCACCCGTTAGGTGGTGCGGCGCTCTTTGCTGTCCGGACTTTCCTCTGTCACAACCATGAGACAGCGAATGTGTCACCTGCAGCAAATCTTCAAAGAACAAGTAAATTGTATTTCTATTATAGAAAATCTAAACCAAAGATACAGTGTACGAACAACTTCAATTTCAGACCTCATAAACTTGTTCAATGAATCCATTTAATAGCATTAATAGTTTGTTCAACAATAGAATAAATGGGCAGCTGCCGTTACTAATAATGACGAGGTAACCTATTTAGTGGGATTTGACCTTTACACTTGAACATGAGCTTGGCAGGTTCTCTAATTCTAAAAGTTTAGACATTAATTTTGCAGTTCATGGAAAAAATTCTGATCATTGACTTCGGCTCGCAATACACACAACTTATCGCACGCCGGGTAAGGGAGCTGGATATCTATTGTGAAGTCCATCCATTTAACCATTATCCGCCACCCGATTCCTCTATAAAAGGTATTATACTATCTGGCAGTCCCTTTTCTGTTCATGATTCAGCATTTCCTGACATAAATCTTAATGGGCTTATTGGTGAAGTTCCGATAATGGGGGTATGTTATGGAGCCCAGTTGATTGCGAAGAAACTGGGAGGCCATGTAATGCGCTCCCAGAAAAGAGAGTATGGCCGGGCCTTTATAAACAAAATAAAGAATAATGATAGGCTGCTTAATGAGGTTCAAGATGGTTCGCAAATCTGGATGTCACATGGAGATACAATCACCGAGCTACCTCAAGGTTTTGAGCTTATTGCCAATTCATCAAACATAGAAATAGCAGCTTATACAATAACCAGCCTGTTTCGCCTGCCTGTTTATGGCCTTCAATTTCATCCTGAAGTTATTCATACTACAGAGGGCATGAAGATGCTTAGGAGCTTTTGTGTGGATATATGCGGCTGCCTGCAGGAATGGACCGCAACATCTTTCATAGAAAATGCTGTTAATGAAATAAGGAAACTTACAGGCACTGATCCGGTACTTCTGGCGCTTTCCGGAGGAGTAGATTCCACTGTTACCGCTGCTCTTTTGAATCGTGCCATTGGAAAAAAACTCTTTTGCTTCTTCGTAAATAACGGCCTTCTTAGAAAGGATGAGTTCAATGCTGTGCTGAAAACGTATGAGCAGATGGGATTAAATATTGATGGCATTGATGCGAGTGACCGGTTCCTCAATGCATTGGAAGGCGTGAGCGATCCAGAAACAAAACGTAAGATAATTGGTGAACGATTTATAAGGGTTTTTGAAGAAGAGGCGCATAAGCTAAATAAGGTGAAGTGGCTTGCTCAGGGAACTATCTACCCTGACGTAATAGAATCCATTTCCGTGCATGGCCCGTCACAAACAATTAAGAGTCATCACAATGTTGGTGGCCTACCGGAAAAGATGCATCTTAAGGTTATCGAGCCTTTACGACTCTTGTTTAAGGATGAAGTTAGAAAAGTTGGGAAAGAATTAAAAATTCCTAATGAAATTTTAAACAGGCATCCATTTCCGGGTCCTGGTCTTGCAATTAGAATATTAGGCCCAATTACAAGAGAGAAGGTTCAATTGCTTCAGAAAGCGGATGATATTTTCATCTCATTATTAAAAAAGCATGATTTGTATGATAAAGTATGGCAGGCAGGTGCTATATTGCTGCCTGTGCAGTCAGTTGGAGTTATGGGTGATGAACGCACGTATGAAAACGTCATCTGTTTACGTGCTGTTGAATCTACAGATGGCATGACAGCAGATTGGAGCCATTTGCCCTACTCTTTTCTGGCTACAGTTTCCAATGAAATAATCAATAACTTAAAAGGAATAAACCGTGTTGTGTATGATATCAGCTCCAAGCCGCCTGCAACTATTGAGTGGGAATAGCTTGTGGATCGTATGCTGCTATCTCCTTTTCAGTGGCTGCTCGGCTTCCAGAAAATTACCACAACACCCGGGTCCCGGCACACAGACTCATCCAAAAGAACAGCCAAAAGCAGATGACAAAGAACCATCTGGTGCACCATCTGCTATCAATTATAAGAAAGATGAATATACAATTGCGCTGTTGCTTCCTTTCGAGAGCAATAAGGTATACATAGCAGATTTAACAGAAGAATCATCATACTATTTCCCACAAGAGAGCCAATTAGCAGTTGAATATTATCAGGGTGCGCTACTTGCGCTTGATTCATTGCAAAAGATGGGTCTTAAATCCAAAATATTGGTTTACGATGTTGGAATGGATACATCTGCTTTAAGAAATGTACTGCGGAAACCAGAGATGAAAAACGCAGATCTGCTGATAGGTCCGGTAAGCAACAGCAGTTTAAAGATTGCATCGCAATTTTCACTTAAAAATAAAGTCACGCTTGTCTCGCCGTTTTCAGCTACAGCTTTTTGTAATTTTTCCAACCCGTATTATGTGTTTGCAAATGCTACCATGCGTTCGCATTGTGAAAAAATCTGCGACTTTATTCGAGGGAATTTTAAGACAAACAAAATGTTTCTGCTCTATAGAAATAAAGAACCTGATCGTGAGCTGGCAAAATATATTAAAGATTATGAGGCTTCAAAAAAGAATAATGGAATGCAGCCACTTCAATTCATTGAACTCACAGACAGCACAGAAGGAAAATACTACAATATCAAAGACATGATCTCATCTGATGAAAAAAATGTGATTATAGTGGCATCTAATGATGAGCCTTTTGCAAAGGCTGTAATAAAACAGCTGAGCAAACTTCCCGAGACCTCTTTACTCGAAGTATTTGGAATGCCTACATGGGTGAATTTTGATATCGATAGTGAGCAACTTGCCGCTATCAACACACACATCACACAAAATTATTGGGTGAATAAGATAAGTCGTCCGGTAGAGACTTTCAAAAATTCTTACTTAAAAAAGTATAATGTATATCCGACTGAATTTGCCGTTAGAGGTTTCGACCAAATGATGTATTTTGGTGCATCGCTCTATAAAAATGGAAAAAACTTTGAAGAAACCTTTCAAAATAAAGAAAAGACTGAGTTAGCTGAACGTTTCAAAATACAACCTGTTCCTAAAAGTAATGACAAACAGGTTTGGTTTTACGAAAATAAGTCCTTGTACATACTCGAATATGAATTTGGCAAATTGGTTAAGGTATCGGATTAATAGCAATGAAGGCTGCTCTTTACTTGTGGGATTTCCTTTCGCTCCTCCGCGCCATTAGTTCTATAATGCATATTTTAGCTTCCCTAACTTACATCAACAATTCTCACCTCTTTATTCAATAACATGAAAAAAATTATTTTACTCACGTCACTGCTTTTTATATTCCTATCAATATCAAAAGCTCAAAACTTTAATTTCACCTTTCGTGGAGAAGTTACCTACCCATATAGTTGTGCAAGCGTCTGGGGTTATGTAGATGATTCTGGAATTGAATATGCGCTTGTGGGCACTAATGAAGGTGTCTCAATTGTTGATGTCTCCGATCCTGATAATCCTGCGATTAAATTCAATGTAAAGCATACACCAAACTTATGGCGTGAAATAAAAACCTATGGCCAATATGCTTATGTTACCAATGAAGGTGGCGATGGGTTGCAGATAATTGACCTTTCATACTTACCTGATAGTGTTCGGAGTTCTTCTTTTATTTATACTGACAGTGATGGCAATACTCAGGCGAACGGTCATACCCTTTGGATTGATGAAAACGGCAGGTTGTATATTTTCGGCGGGGGTTACAGCAATGGGGGAGCAACTATTTTCGACCTTACTGCAGATCCTCTTAACCCTACTTATCTTGGAAGCTATGAACAGCACTACATCCATGATGGATATGTTAGAGGTGACACGTTGTGGGCTTCGGAAATATATGAGGGAACACTCGAGATAGTTGATGTTTCCGATCCTTCCAATTGTATTCCGCTTGCTTCGGTAACTACGCCCAACCATTTTACTCATAACTCATGGCCTACACACGACAATAACTACGTATTTACTACAGATGAGGTCAACGATTCCTATCTCACCTCATATGATGTATCCGATTTAAGTAATATAACTGAACTTGACCGGGTGCAGTCAAATCCCGGATCACAGGCAATCATTCACAATGTGCATCTATACAATGATCAGTTTGCTGTGGCGGCTTATTACAAAGATGGTGTAGTCCTTTTTGATGTTTCTCAGCCAGATAACATGATAGAAGTGGGCAGCTATGACACCGATCCTGGAGAATCAGGTGGAGATTATGGCGGCACCTGGGGTGTATACCCATATTTGCCTTCAGGAAATATTCTCGCTACCGACCTTTCAGATGCAGGGGAAATTGGTGGAAAGCTGACCATCATTACACCAAGTTATATATCGGCTTCATGGTTGGAAGGTACTGTCACAGATCTCAATACTGGCGCAATCATAAATGATGTATATGTAGAGATTCTCTCAACAACTCAAAATGATTACACAGATCTAAGCGGAATATATAAAACTGGAACAGGAATGCCCGGAACATATACTGTACGCTTTAGCAAAATAGGTTATGAAACTCAGGAAATTCAGAATGTATCTTTAAGCAGCGGCGTAACCACCATACTCGATGTACAGTTGGTTCCTCTTGGAACTATAACCGCTACAGGAGTGGTTCTCGATTCATTAACCAATTCACCAGTTGCCAATGCACAGGTTTTTTTACGCGGTGTCAGCAATGGATTGAATTTTACCGTTACTACTGATTCAGCTGGCGCTTTTAACATACCCTCGATATTTGAAGATGCCTATGATGTGTTTGCCGGCAAGTGGGGTTACCACGAAAAAGGAGTATCTAACATAGCGTTGAATAGTACCAGCGCACCTCTTGAATTTAAGATTACTCCCGGCTATTATGATGATTTTATTTTAGATAATGGGTGGACTGTTACTGGGGCAGTTGCGACAGGTATGTGGGAACGCGGAGAACCTGTTGGCACTTTTGATAACGGTACGCCCTATAATCCAGAATCCGATGTAACGAATGATTGGGGTGACTACTGTTTTGTAACGGATAATGCAGGCGGAGATGCCGGAGATTATGACGTAGATAATGGCATAACAACCCTCACTTCTCCAATGATGGATTTGTCTGACTATGCCGACCCGGTGGTCAGTTTTTATTCATGGTTTGTAAATGGTGGCGGTTCTGGATTTCCCAACGATACATTAAAAGTTTATTTAACCGATGGAATTACCAGCATTAATGTTGCAAAAATTAAATTTCCGATGTCGCTTTGGGTTTATCATGAGTTTCACGTAAATGAATTCTTGACTCCAAATACTACTATGCAGGTCTATTTTGAAGCTTCAGACGATAGTTCCGGGCATCTTGTTGAGGCAGCTATAGATTTATTCCGTGCTGAAGAAGCACAAGCAACAGGAATAGTTTCTGAACCCATTAATAGTAATTGCTGTACATTATATCCCAATCCTTTCAGTGATGAAAGTAGTTTTCAATTTGATTTTGGGACACGTTCCGTTAAAAACTCCAGATTTGAAATATATAACTCTGTCGGGCAGATGGTCGAAAGCCATTTAATAGATAAATCTAAGGGAAAAATAGTTTGGGGATCATCATTGAAACCCGGTATGTACATTGCAAAAGTCTTGAATGATGGAGTAATTGAAGATGTTATGCCATTGGTTAAGATTAATTAACCTGAAATAAATTGTGAGAAAAGAACCTGTGAGTTTTACAACAACAGGCTCTTTTTTTTGATCTTGGAAATTGTTTTTGCAGTATTTATTTAATGAGAGACTTTGATCATTTTTGTTGTTTGGCTTTGATCACCAATCTCAATTTTGAGAAAATAGATGCCTATCGGGAATTTGTTTAAATGATCTATAGACAAGAAATTATAACCAATCTGTAATGGGGATTTGAAAGATTGAATCTCTTCTCCAAGCATATTAAAAAAGCGACCTTGCAATTGCTGCTCGTCAGAGCTATAATACAATATTCCAAACGTATCTGAAAAAGGATTCGGGTAAACCAACGGATCGCTGAATGGCAGATTAGCGGGTGCTTTTTCCGATAGCAATAAATCCGCAACCTGAAAATTAGGTATGCCATAACCCATAGAATCGTTGGGAGTATAATACAAACTGCTGCTCTTCTCAATTGCCTGAATGATCTCCATGTTATTTTTATCCTGATGCGCTTGCCACAAGCAGGCTGTCATGCCTGCTATAATGGGATTAGAGAAGGATGTACCATTGCTGGTAACTATCGCTCCTGAAAATGGCTCTACCACTGTAGTGCGCAATCCCTGAGCAACAACATTGGGCTTGATATCTCCGTCTGCTGAAGGACCATGAGAGCTAAAAACAGTATTCACTCCAATGGAATCTACAGCTCCTACTGTTAGAATGCTGTCTGCATCAGCCGGAGCCGTTATATAATACCAATCAGAATTTCCCTCATTTCCTGCGCTGCTGCACACTATCATTCCTTTGCTGGCCGCAAAATCTGCTGCCCGGCTCACCATGGTTGTATTTCCATCCATATCCGAATAAGAATGATTAAATAAGGGATCGTCAAACCTGCTGTACCCAAGAGAGCTCGTGATAATATCTACGCCAATACTGTCTGCTCGTTCAGCGGCAGCAGCCCAGTTGTGCTCTTCTATCGGATATTCTGAATTGTTGTCTTCGGATTCAAAAAGATAAAAGCTCGCATCGGGGGCCGTTCCAACCATTGTTCCGGGTATGTTGGCTGCAATTGTTGATAACACGGCTGTTCCATGAGTTCCATCATAAAAAACACTGTCAGTGCCTTTCACAAAATTCCACCAGCCTAAAACCCTGCCTTCAGTGAAGATACTATCAAATACAGCCAGATTAGGAGCATTATAAAAGCCTACATCCAACACAGCAATTATCATCCCTTCACCTCTAAATCCCTGCACATGTAAGCTGTTTCCATTGATCATGTCAATCTCATCTGATGATTTACCGTAGTCTATAACATTATTTCCCGCTGCCTTCTCAGCAACGGAAACTGACTCTGCTTTTTTGCCAATTATTTTAGAAGCAATACGGGGAGCAATAGGACCCGCAGACTTTACAAAAGAAAATGATTTTATCTCTAAAAGAGCCAAAGAGTCATCCGTCTCAATAGAAATAGAATTAAGCCACTTTGATTTGTTTAATATCTTGACTCCTGTGTTACTAACCTGCTCAATGTAACCTGGTGTTATAGGCAAATCATTAGATGTGATTGCAATGCTATATCTGCTACGGCGGTCAAGAGCGCGCTGTGACAAATATTCGGATGGGTTATCTAAAGAATAAGGGTTATTTTCTTTATCTGTGAATTCAATTATGTAACGGTGGTATATTGATGTTTGTGAAAAACATGCTGCAGAAACTGCAAGAAATAAAATAGTGCAAAGCGCTTTAGAAACCATTACGGCTAAATTAAATCAAAATCATTACTCGAAATTAGATGGTTATAGCCATCAGATGGTTGTATTCATAAACATCCTCCGGCTAAGTCCTTAATTATATTCACGAATTATCATAGTTAAAATATAGCCATTTAGATATTGCCCCGGCTGTGTTTCAATATTTTGCTGCTCCTTATAAATCAATCCAATGCTCCTTGCATATTTTTCAACAAAAATCATCTTTTGAATCACATTTTGCTCATTAAGCTGTGTGACGGTAACTACTGAGTCAAACTGCATTGTATCAACAGTAATTATTGTATTTACTTCTGTATATTCATAATCCCAATCTTTAAGATAAAGCAATGAGCTGTCGGTGTTGATAAGACTGTTGCCCTTCCAGGTTTTGTTAAGCAAAACTGGAAAGTCCAGCTTGATGAAGCGTAGGTTTTCTTCCACCTTCTCTGCTGTATGATCAGTCAGATTAGCACTCCATATATCCTTTAAAATCCACGGGCTGTTTTCATCTGCCCTCACGCTTCGGATGATAGCATATGCCGTCTGATTTGATGCATCCATGTAGGGCGAATCCACCATTTCTTTTATTTGATAGGAAAAAGTATCGGTAGAGTTGAAAAAATTGCTGTAAGCAATAGAATCAACATCATATATAATGTATTTACCTGTTTGAAGAGGGAAATAAGCTTTATCTATGGCTACAGGATCAACAGTAGATTTTTTACAGGAATAAAGAATGCAGCTTAGTGCAAGAAAATAAATCCTAAGGATATGGTAGTTGCAGAATCTCAATCATATTCATTTTAAAGCACAAAGCTTGATTGAATGATTCCACCCCCAATCACATCATCGTCTTCATAGAAAACAGCAGACTGCCCGGGCGCTATTGCCTTTACGCCTTCATCAAATTCAACCCTAATATTACCATCACCATTATACAACCGGCATGCGGTACCGGAATCTTTATAACGAACCTTAGCAACAGCAGCCATTCCGTCTGTTATCGAAGCATACTTTTGCAAATTAATTTTCCCTACTATCATTCCGCTCCTCTTTAAATCATCATCACTACCCAGAACCACAGAATTTGTTTCAGCAATAATGTCGGTCACAAATACCGGCTTGCCAAAGGCAGTTCCTAAGCCTTTGCGTTGACCGATGGTGTAAAAAGGATATCCCTCATGCTCACCTATCACTTCTCCCCTACTGTTTGAAAAATTGCCACCTTTTAGATTCGCTTCGAGTGCAGGCACTCTTCTTTTCAAGAAGCCACGGTAATCGTTATCAGGAATAAAGCAGATCTCATATGATTCACTCTTCTTAGCAAGATCCTTATATCCCCACTCGAGACACATTGCGCGCACTTCAGATTTTTTAAATTCTCCTAACGGGAAACGCGTCATTGCAAGATTTTCCTGTGCAATACCCCATAGCACATAAGATTGATCTTTCGTATCATCTATTGCTTTTGAAATTATATAGCGCCCCAGATCATCTCTAATGTGGGCATAATGACCTGTAGCGATGAATTCACAGTCCATCTGCTTGGCACGTCTGATAAGAGCGCTCCATTTGATATGCGTGTTACAAAGTACACATGGATTCGGTGTTCTTCCTGCTATGTATTCTTCAACAAAATTCTCAATTACTGATTCTCCAAATTCTTCCCGTATATCAACTATGTAATGCGGAAAGCCCAAGTCGACTGCAAGCTGCCGGGCATCATTAATTGAATCAAGGTTGCAGCATCCAGTCTCTTTTTTTGAGCCTCCTGAGCCGGCATAATCCCACGTTTTCATGGTAATTCCTACTACTTCATAACCATCGTTATGAAGCATTAAAGCAGCTACCGTACTATCAATGCCACCACTCATCGCAACCAATATTTTACCGTGCTTGCTCATGCAGCTATTTCAAATTATATTGCTTCAAGTTATCGTAAAGCTTATTTAAAAGATAATGCGAAGATACAACTCGTCTACTGCCTGAGAATTCCAATCTTTACTGAATGAAAGCATCCCTCAAGCGTAAAATCGGTCGCTCAGACAAGGTTGATTTCCCAGAATGGGAATTATCTGATATTGATGCGAAAGTGGATAGCGGCGCCTATACATCTTCTATCCATTGCGAAAACATTGAGCCCTTAATTTCCAATGGTGAGCACCGCATTCGTTTTATAATTCATGAACAGGGAAATCCTATCGTAATAGAAAGTAAAATCTACGCCTGTAAGCAGGTAAGAAATTCATTTGGTCAAAGTGAATATCGCTACTTTGTTAAAACAATCATTCAGTTGTTTGAAGAGAGTTATCCCATTGAGCTTGCGCTCACAAACCGTGCTTCAATGAAGTATCCCGTTCTCTTAGGCAGAAAGCTTCTTCAAGGCCGCTTTGTTATAGATGTAACAAATAAAAATTTATCTTATAAGGAAAAGATAAAAAAAGAAACGAAATCCGAAAAAATCTCAAATGCATAATCAGAATTTATGCGGATAGCAGTTCTTTCAAGAAACGGCAAATTATATTCTACACTAAGGCTGATAGAAGCTGCTCACAATGCAGGCCATGAAGTGGTGCTGCTCGATCATACAAAATGCTATGTTTCCATTGAGAAGGGAAATCCTTCCATTCGTTATGAGGGGGCAGAGATAAAGAATATTGATGCTGTAATTCCCCGCATAGGGGCTTCAGTTACTTTCTACGGCACGGCCATAGTTCGACAATTTGAGATGATGAGAATTTTTTCTGCTAATGAGTCGCAAGCCATCGTTCGTTCACGGGATAAGCTTCGAAGCATGCAACTGCTTTCACGCGATGGGTTAGGAATTCCAAAAACAGTCTTTGCAGATAATTCAAGAAGTGTGGATGAACTCATCGAAATGGTGGGCGGAGCACCGCTCGTAGTTAAGTTGCTGGAAGGAACACAGGGCATCGGTGTTATTCTCGCGGAAACAAATCGAGGAGCAAAATCTATAATCGAAGCTTTTCTTGGTCAAGAAATATATATACTTATTCAGGAATTCATTAAAGAGGCAGAGGGAGCTGACATCCGTGCGTTTGTGATTGACGGGAAGGTGGTTAGTGCTATGAAAAGGCAGGGAAAAGAAGGCGATTTCAGATCAAACATTCACAGGGGAGGCACCGGAAAGATGATAAAGCTTTCTGCTGAAGAAGAATCATCAGCCATAAGGGCAACAAAAGTGCTTGGGCTTCACATCGCCGGTGTTGATATGCTTCGGTCATCTCGGGGTCCAATGATCCTCGAAGTAAATTCTTCCCCCGGACTAAAAGGAATTGAGCGTACTACAGGCATTGATATAGCGCAAAAGATTATACAATTTGTAGAACATAATGCTGCAGGTAAGGAAGTAGCTGACAAAATTGGGATTTAGCTTCACACCATATTAAAATTTAAGAGCTTACTGACGTTGATTATTCTCTTCACTTGCCCTCATCGTTAAAATTTTGTTTTTACATTTACGACCCGTTAAATTCAATTCTACCTCATGAAAGTAACTGTTATCGGAGCAGGTAATGTAGGAGCTACATGTGCAGATGTTATAGCGCGTAAAGATTTTGTGCATGAATTAGTTTTGCTTGATATAAAACAGGGCATTGCTGAAGGCAAGGCCCTCGATATATGGCAAACTTCACCAATCAATATATTCAATACCAGGGTTAAAGGTGTAACAAATGATTACCAGGCTACTTCAAATTCCGATGTTGTTGTAATTACCTCTGGTTTGCCCCGAAAGCCGGGAATGAGCAGAGATGACCTCATCGCTACTAATGCAGGAATTGTAAAATCTGTTACAGAACGGGTTATTCAGCATTCGCCAGATACGATCATCATAGTTGTCTCAAACCCGTTGGATGTAATGACCTATTGCGCATACCTTACATCTAAACTGCCTCCCAATAAAGTTTTTGGAATGGCAGGAATTCTGGATACAGCCCGATACAAAGCTTTCCTGGCAGAGGCGCTGGATTGCTCTCCAAAAGATATACAAGCTGTTATAATGGGAGGACATGGTGATACCATGGTTCCTCTGCCAAGGTATACCACTGTTTCAGGTATTCCTGTTACTGACCTGTTAGCAAAGGAAAAATTAGACTCAATCATTGATCGCACAAAAAAAGGTGGCGGTGAACTTGTAAACCTTATGGGTACCTCAGCATGGTATGCACCCGGCGCGGCGGCAGCACAAATGGTGGAAGCTGTGATTAAAGATGAAATGAGAATATATCCTTGCTGCGCATGGTTGCAAGGCGAATATGGATTGAATGAAATTTATCTTGGGGTGCCCGTAAAGCTTGGCAGAAACGGTATTGAGCAGATCATTACACTCCAGCTAAATGCTGATGAAATGACTTTATTAAATGCCTCGGCAACAGCCGTAAAGGAAGTAATGGCTGTGCTGGACGGAATGCAAAAGGTTGCCTGAAATCAATATTGGAATAAAGCCCGGCGTTGAACACTTCTTTTTCAACGCCTTTTCAATTTATAAATAAGGATGTCAAAAAAAATAAAAATCCCTATAGATGTTACTCTGCTTCAGGATGATGGGTATCATCTTTTTATAGAAGCTTCTATTGGCAATCATAATGTGAGATTATTAATTGATACGGGTGCTTCCAATACTGTGCTCGATAAAAAATTCATAACAGACAAAACACCTGACTTAAAACTAGAGGTAAATGAACAGCTTACAACGGGTGTGGGATCTAATACAATTCAAAGTGAGTTTACTGAAATCAATGATCTCAGAATTGGAAATATTACAATAAGAAGCTACAAAGTAGCCGTACTCGATTTAATGCACGTAAATGAAACCTATCAGATTATTCAATTGCCACCCATAGATGGAGTAATAGGCTGTGATTTTCTAGTTGAATTTGACGCTATAATTAATATGAAGAAAAAACAATTACGTATTAGAGCCTACAGTTAAATGCTTGAATAAACGTTTTGTAGTTTAGCTTACCTCTTTAGAGATTATCCCTATAGGTTATGTGGAAAATTATAGTAATAATTATCACTGTCTTTCCATGGGTAAGTGGATGTATGAAAGACTCAACGCAAACGTCTAACCCAACATATCCGCCGGAAGTTGAAGAGATTATAAGCACTAAATGCTCAACTAGCGGCTGCCATAATTCTATATCAAAGGATGCTGCCGGAGGGTTATCCCTTTCAACATGGGATGAATTGTTTATGGGCGGCAATGGCGGCTCCGTTGTAATTCCCTACCGACCCGACCAAAGCTGGTTAATGTATTACATAAATACAGATACTTCACGAGGTGTTGTGCTAACTCCAACAATGCCATTCAACCAGGCGCCGTTGTCTGATGCGGAATATAATACGTTGCAAGAGTGGATTTCTGCTGGTGCGCCAAATGCGCAGGGAGAAATAGCTTTTTCAGGTGATCCTGATCGCAAAAAGTTTTATGTCGCCAATCAGGGCTGCGATCTTGTTTCAGTCTTTGATACAAAGTCCTTATTGGCAATGCGATATGTAGATGTGGGCACGCTGAGCCAAATAGAGATTCCTCATAACCTTAAAGTTTCTTCTGATGGCCAATATTGGTATGTATGTTTTGTGGCAGGAACAGTTGTTCAGAAGTTTCGCACTTCAGATGATACATTCGTGGGCCAGGTAGAAATTGGCAGCGGCAGTTGGAATACAATGACCCTTTCTCCCGATGGCACTAAAGCATTTGTCATAGATTTTGAAGATGAAGGAAAAATAGCATATGTAAACTTAGAGAATTTATCGTTGATTCAGATGTATCAGGGCAGTGGCGTATTTGCTTCGCCTCATGGCAGTTGCGTCAATAACTCATTCACAATATTATATGTTACCTCGCAGTTTGGGAATTTTATTTATAAAATTGATATCACCAATCCTACCTTTCCTCAAATAGAACAGATAGTGCTGGTGCCTGGCCAGCAGCCTAACACAAATCTAGGCACGCTTGATCCCCATGAAATAGCGCTTTCGCCTGATGAAACTAAGTATTTTGTTACCTGTAACTCATCGAATGAGGTGCGGGTAATGGATGCCCAAATGGATACTTTGATTTCTGTTATTCCTGTTGGACAATATCCGGTAGAAATGGTATTTTCTAAAGCCTATCCATATTTATTTGTTACTTGTATGGAAGATCCATGCGCTGAGCCCTTATGCAAAGGTTCTGTATGGATGATCAACTACAATGACCTTACCGCAACAAAACTTCCACAATCAGGATTGTTCGAACCTCATGGCATTACTGTTGATGATGATATTGGAGTCGTAGTAATTGCAAACCGCAATGTAAATCCTGATGGTCCTGCACCCCATCATTCATCAGATTGTGGTGGAAGAAACGGTTATTTAAAATTTATAGATTTAAGTACACTTCAGTTTATTACACCATATCGCCCTGAAGTAAGCGTAGATCCTTATTCAGTTGCGGGAAAGTTATAAATGTTGTAAAAGCATCAATCTTTCCAATATGAATTAATAAGAGCCGATCTGAATGGTTCTGAACTCATATTTAGTACGTACAAAATTTTTCCTGATAAAGTAATTGGGAATAAGAAATGCTCCACTAACTGCCGTTAATCCCACACCACCCCAAAAGGCAACGTCTTCTCCTTGTGACCTTTCCTTATCTTTTCCGCCCACAGTGACTGCAATAATTGCAATTCCTACTACGGCACCGATAGCTGAGACGGCACCCAATGTTGTTCCAGGATTAAACCGCAAACCTGTAATATCTGCGACTGCATATTTGCGGGAATCAATAAGTATAGAGTCTTTAGAAACTATTCTGACCTTACCACTAAACTCTGTTCCATCATTAGAGGTAACATGAACTTTAGTATTTCGAAATAGAGTGTAAGATTTCCCCCCACTTATTGGTGTAAGATTTAGTAAATAAACAGGTGAGGAGGATTGCCTGGATGAGTTGACAGGAGGTAATCCGGGATCCTGACTCTTACCTTCATAAGCATAAAATAGAAAGCGAATAAGGAGGCACCACAATGCATAGGATTTAACAAATCTATCCATGAACAATACTCTGGTAACTTTTAAGATAATTTGTGATTTGATTAAAAATAACAAGAGATATTGTTAACAACCTACTTACTAAAATCATAGTCGTGCGTGAGCCTGAGATTGCCAGACGGAGCCGTTTAGAAATCGCGATTCTTTTGGTTACTTTTCTTCTAAAGAAAAGTGACGAATAAAGAATTAAATCCAAACTCACTATTGGCCTAAATTGCTCTTCCATTGAAAAACTTACCGTACAGTTGCATAAAATCCGTTGCCATTCTTACAAAGTTAAGCGAATACTGCTCCTTTACGAATGCACATACTTAATTTTGCAGAAGGGAATTGCACAAAATCGCTTCAAAACAATTCAGTTTACGTATTTTTTATGAAGAAGAAACTGGTGATTCTTACAGGCGCAGGCATCAGCGCAGAGAGTGGTCTTAAGACCTTCAGAGATTCTGATGGCTTATGGGAAAACTACAGATTAGAAGATGTGGCTACTCCGATAGCATGGCAGCGAGATCAGGCTCTTGTACTTGAGTTTTATAATCAGCGCAGAAAAGATGTGTTAAAAGCCCAACCAAATGCAGCTCATCTAGCCTTGGCGGTGCTGGATAATTATTATGATGTTACGATTATTACTCAAAACATTGATGACCTTCATGAACGTGCAGGTTCTAAACACATCATTCATCTCCACGGAGAGATACTAAAGTCCAGGAGCTCTTTAGATGATGATTTGCTCTATGACTGTAGAACAAACATCAGCATGGGTGATAAATGTTCACGTGGTTCACAATTGCGACCTCATGTGGTTTGGTTTCATGAAGCTGTACCTTTGTTAGAAACGGCAGCCGCCGTGGCGAGCGAAGCAGAGATTTTTATAGTGGTAGGTACGTCACTGCAGGTCTATCCAGCTGCAGGGCTGATTCATTATGCGCCTGATGGATCAAAAAAATTCCTGGTGGACCCATATATCCCATTAATTTCTGAAATAAAAGATTGGGAAATGATTGAAGCAAAAGCAACAATCGGAGTACCGCAATTGGTTAAGCGGTTGAAACAAGATTTTACTCAATAGCTTCTGTGCGGTGCGAGACATGTATTGTGAGTTTTTTTTCTCAATATTGAGATATCCTTCAACATATGGTAGTGAATTGTAATCTGAATTAAATTCTCTTCTACAATTTATCCCTTTATACATTTGTTCTTGATTAAAAGCAGATGATCTCTGAAAGCGCAAAGCAGATTCTGAAAAAACATTGTGAAGTAGATCATTACCTCAGACAGGTTATTCGATCCATGAATCCCGTAAAAGTAATTCTGTTCGGATCAAAGGCAACAGGTAAGGCTGATAAATCATCTGATACTGATCTTGCAGTGGTTACCGATCATTTTTTTGATACCACCGCAATCTATGGAGCTGTAGATATTGTGGATTTCAACCGTGCACCCGAAAAATTAAAAGACTTAATTCTGAAAGAGGGTATTGTTTTGTATGAACGTTAAGGCTGTTTTCATCTTTAGTGATTTTGAAAAAGCTGTTACAAATCTCCGTGCAGCAGCCGCTGAGGCAGAATCACCTTTGGAAATTGATGGTGCTATCAAGCGATTTGAACTGTGTTATGAATTGGCGTGGAAACTCATGAAGGAACATTTGTCTGATTCCGGTATCATTTGCAAAAACCCACGCGATTGTTTCAAAGCAGCGAAAGAAAATGACTTGATTACCGAGGAAACAAAATGGTTGAAGATGATTGAAGACCGGAATCAATTGGTACATTGTTATACTTATGAGCAATCGCGGGAAATCTACCTCCATATTAAATCAACCCATGTAAATTCCGTTAGTCACTTCTATAAGAAAATAAAAAAATATTATTCTAAGAACAATAGTAAGAAGTGAGGATTATAGGCTGTGTTTTTGTAATCCAAATTATCTTACTTTTTTTGTTTAAAAGATGTGAATTAAAACAGTAGGAAGTGCTGCTAAAAGAAGTACTTGGGGTAAGATCGAAGCCGAGCGCCTGCGATTGCCTGACGGAGCCGTTTGGCAACCCCGCTTGCGATCTCACGAATACCATTAAAATTTGCATGCTATGAGTAATCGCGATTGTTTTGGTTATTTTCTTCTAAAGAAAAGTAATGATAAAATAGAAAGGAGTAATTTATAAAAAGCCTTCTTACCTATCATCTTCCCTTAAAATTCACCAACTATTATTTGTTCAGAAATTCTAAATATAATATGAAGAACCATGAATAACAATCCATGGAAAATAATTTCCTCCAAAGAATATTATGACAACCCCTGGGTAAAAATGATTGAGCACCAGGTAATAAACCCTGTTGACAAACCGGGAATTTATAGTGTCGTTCAT
>JACCZZ010000004.1 GCA_013695715.1 Chitinophagales bacterium
TAATGAAGGGAATAAATTACTTTTTACTTATCATCTTGCTTTACAAGAATTTCGCAAACCTTTGCAGAACTAGATCATATAGTAAATACCGCGCCGTTGTGAAGTAATCTTATATTGTTTGAGCCTAGGCGTGATAACATCATTTTACCTTTACTTCTTAAACTTGCTATAGAAATTTTATGCAAATGAATTTTTTTTTATCATATCTGCTTTGGGCATCGATAATAGGTTGTTTCCATATTTCCAGTACTAAATTACAATCTGCACCTTCTAAACTTACCATGGAGACAGGAGCATCACGCATTGAAGAATATATTCCTGTTATTAAAGAAAAAAATATCGCGCTTGTAGTTAACCAAACTTCTACAGTAGGCTCGCAGCATTTAGTAGATACGCTGCTACAACTGGGCATTAAGATTAAGAAAATTTTTGCCCCGGAACATGGTTTTAGAGGTGAGGCGGATGCTGGTGAAGAGATCTCTACAGGTATGGATCCGAAAACAAGAGTTCCAATCATTTCTCTTTATGGAAATCAATATAAGCCAACAGAGGAAAACCTATCAGGAATAGATCTGGTAGTCTACGACATACAGGATGTTGGGGTACGATTCTATACCTACATCTCCACTTTACATTATCTAATGGAAGCCTGTGCAGAGAATAAGGTGCCGCTCTTAATACTGGACCGCCCCAATCCTAACGGGTTTTATGTGGATGGGCCTGTGATGGAACCGGCGTTTAGTTCATTTATTGGCGTAGACCCTATACCTGTAGTTTATGGAATGACTCCGGCAGAATACGCGAATATGGTAAATGGGGAAAAATGGCTGAAAGATGGAGTCAGGTGTGATCTTAAATACATTTTGTGCAAAGAATATACTCACGACAGCCTGTATTCACTGCCAATTAACCCATCGCCAAATTTGCGTTCGATGACTGCAATTCATCTTTATCCATCAATTTGCTTCCTGGAAGGTACTGCTGTTAGTGTGGGTAGAGGCACCGATAAACCTTTTATGTTGGTTGGCTACCCTGATTTTAAAAACGGAAATGCAGACTTTACTCCTAAGAGCTTACCAGGTGCTAAGAATCCACCGTACCTGAACGAGATGTGTATGGGGTATGATCTGTCTGGTTTAAATAGAGGATTTTTTCTTGAAAACAGACGATTGATGCTGCATTGGATTGTGGATTTTTATACATCGTATCCGGAAAAAGAAAAATTCTTCACCCAATATTTTGATAAGCTTGCAGGCACAGATTCATTACGAAAGCAGATAGAGAAAGGAGCTTCGGAAATGGAGATAAGGAGAAGCTGGGAGCCAGGTCTCGAGACTTTTAAATCAATTAGAAAAAAATATTTGCTGTATAAAGATTTTGAATGAATCAGCGCAGTGTCTTTAAACATCATGGCGGACTCGATCCGCCATATCAAACTCTATTATTTCACTGTCTTTGCAATTGTCATAGCAGGCCTGACGCGCCATCTTTATTCATTGCCTTGACTTCATGCAAAGAGGAGGATGTGTTTACTTCATGACCCATGTAAATAATATAAAGAATTGGAAGAGAGTTTCCCGAGTGGAAAGATTTAATTGTTGATCAACCTGTAATGAAGCAGCGATGGCGGGTCAGGCCCGCTATGACGAAGGAGGTGTGGGTAGGCCAAACCGCAATGAAGTAGGAACGGGTGATCTAATATTAAAAAACTGTCATGGAGGTCGTGCCCGCCATAGCAATTCAAATAATGCCTTAAAACCTAACCTTTTATTTTTCTGACAATATGAATATTTTGAATGACAAAGAACATTATGTATAGCAATGGCACTGGGAATCAATTACGGATTATTTTTATGGGAACTCCGGAATTTGCAGTTCCCTCTCTTGAAATTTTAATCAGTAATGGTTATCAGGTTATAGCAGTAATCACCGCGCCTAATAAACCTGCAGGCCGTGGAATGCTGATGCAGCAATCAGCGGTTAAGAAATTTGCGCTGGAGCATCAGCTCAATATTTTACAACCTTCTAATTTAAAAGATCCGCTATTTGTAGAAGAACTAAAAAATCTAACACCCGATC
>JACCZZ010000050.1 GCA_013695715.1 Chitinophagales bacterium
ATAGGTTAAGGGTATAAAAGTATTTCCACATTCATCCATATTCAAAAAGAAGGCACAGAGATTATAAACATCTTAATTAAAGGCCTCAATAACGCCGGCAATTCCCTGCCCGCCACCCACACAGGCAGTCACCAGGCCATACTTTTTGTTTTGACGTTTTAATTCATTGATAGATTGGATGGTGAGCTTCGTACCTGTACATCCCAATGGATGGCCAAGTGCTATGGCTCCACCGTTAGGGTTCACCTTTTCAGCATCCATATCCAGCGAACGAATTACTGCAAGCGTTTGACTGGCAAATGCCTCATTTAATTCAATTACATCAATATCGTTCAATTTTATATTTGCCTGCTTCAATGCTTTGGGAACAGCTTCAATGGGACCAAGACCCATTACCCGGGGATTGACTCCTGCAGAGGCACAGCTTACTAAGCGGCCAATAGGTTTCAGTGAAAGCTCATTTACCATTGTTTCACTCATGATGATTACAAATGCTGCGCCGTCAGAAGTCTGTGAGGAATTTCCTGCAGTGACTTGGCCGCCCTGCTTAAATGCAGGTTTTAATTTTGACAGTATATGTATTGATGTATCGGAGCGCGGGCCTTCATCTGTTTCAACAATCCAGCTTTTTGTTTTTCTTTTCCCTTCTTCTACCGTAACTTCCTCTACAGTAATGGGTACTACTTCACCTGAAAACTTTCCTTCGTTAATTGCATTGATTGCTTTCATATGAGAATGATAAGAAAATTCATCAGCATCTTCGCGTGAGATGCTGTACTCTTTTGCTACTTCTTCTGCGGTGAGCCCCATTCCAAGAAAATATTCTGCGTGATCTTTGGCAACGTTGTAATTAGGAACCGTTTTCCATCCCATAGTAGGAACCAGTGACATTGATTCAGCTCCACCAGCAATGATGCATTCTGCCATTCCCGATCTGATTTTTGCAGTCGCCATTGCAATAGATTCCAGCCCTGATGCACAGTAGCGATTGATGGTGACTGCAGGAACAGAAATTGGCAATGACTGAATTGCAATCCATCGTGCAATCTGCAACCCTTGCTCTGCCTCGGGCACAGCATTACCTACAATGAGATCATCAACACGGGTAGGGTCAAGTGCGGGAACAGTTTCTAATAATTTTTTGATTACCTGAACTGCCAGGTCATCCGGCCTCATGAATCTAAAGCCGCCTTTTTTTGCCTTGCCTACAGCAGTTCTAAAACCCGCTACTATGTATGCTTCCTGCATGGTAAACTAACGATATCGGATTAAAAAATAATAGCGTAGCAAAATTAGGCTTTAGTTCCTCAAGGGCTTCCCTGTATTTAATATGGATTGCATTCGCTCCATCGATTTTTTAGTGGTAACTAAAGAAAGGAAAGCCTCCCTCTCAAGATCGAGCAGATACTGTTCGCTTACATACGTTGGTGAGGTTAAATCGCCGCCACACATTACTAAGGCAAGTTTTTCAGCCATCAGCCTGTCGTGCTCTGAAGCATAGTTTCCGTATTGCATGGCAACAATTCCTGCTAAGAAAGCGCTCAATCCAGCTCTTCCAAGTACATAAATATCTGTTCTTGGTGAAGGCATTGTATACCCTTCACGAACCAGTTCAAGTACCTTTTGTTTTGCATCTGTAAGCAGCCGATCTTCATTCATTGTAATATCATCAATACCTGTTCGAAAGATCTTCATATCAAATGCTTCTATAGCGCTGGTTGATACTTTCGCGGTAGCAATATTCATAAAACGTTTCTGCAATTCCGGAAATTCTATTACCCCTTCCTGATAAGAATCAGATGCACGTAATATCATTTCTTTTGTTCCCCCACCAGCAGGAATAATTCCTACTCCGAACTCTACCAAGCCAACGTATGTCTCTGACGCTGCCTGTACATGGTCTGCATGAAGGCAAAATTCACAACCTCCGCCAAGGGTAAGGTGATGAGGAGCAACCACTACTGGAATAGAAGAATAACGAATGCGCATTGAAGCTTTTTGAAACATGCTGCAGGCAATATTTAATTCATCAAACTCCTGTTCAATAGCTAGCATCAGTACCATAGTAAGGTTTGCACCAGCAGAAAAATTTTCACCCTGATTGCCAATAACCAGTCCTGTAAAATTTTTCTCTGCTATTTCAATAGCCTTTGGTATTGCCTGCAGCACTTCCCCGCCAATTGTATTCATCTTTGTTTTGAATTCCAGGTTCAGCACACCATCGCCGATGTCAATAAGATTAGCTCCGCTGTTTTTCCAAACAATATTATTTGAGAAATTTTCAAGAATTATAAATGCATCTGTGCCCGGTATATTTTGGTATGACTTTGTGAGCAGGTCGTAATATTTTTTTCTGCCATTCTCCACAACATAAAAAGATTTATTACCAGCAGCCAGCATGTCTAAAACCCATTCTGCCGGACTATTCCCCTGCAATTGCATCTTATTTATCGCATCTTCTACTCCGATGGCATCCCATGATGCAAATGGTCCAAGTTTCCATCCAAAACCTGCACACATTGCTTCATCAACCTTATAGAGGTCATCAGCAATTTCAGGAATTCTGTTTGAGGCATATTGGAGCAAGCCATAAAAAAAATGGCGGTAGAAATCACCAGCTTTGTCATTTCCATTCACGGCAATTCTAATTTTTTGCTTAAGGTCATCAGTTTGCTTCAATTGATGAATTGTAAAAAACCTGGTTTTAGAAGGCAACTCATACTCCATTGTTTTGATGTTAATTGCTGGGTATACAGATTTGCCATCGCGTTTTTCCTTTTTGAAAAAGCCCTGGCCTGATTTATCTCCGATCCAGTTATTTTTTATCATGTGCGTGAGCCACTCTGGAATTTCAAATAGCGCTCGTGCTTCATCATCAGGGCAGGCACTATGAACAAACTGAGCCACTTTCACAAGTGTATCTAATCCTACTACATCGCTTGTTCTGAAGGTAGCCGACTTCGGCCTTCCGATTGCAGGACCAGTCAACGC
>JACCZZ010000066.1 GCA_013695715.1 Chitinophagales bacterium
TCACAGATTCCAATGGCTGCACAAACTCCGCGACAATTGATGTTGTGTTAACAGGAATAGAAAACTTGTTTACTGATACTCAGATTTCAATCTATCCCAATCCTTCAAATGGGAATTTTGTAATTGAATTACTTAATAGCAATTCCAGATTCTTATTGATTGAAATTGTAAATGTATTAGGAGAGAAAATTTACTCTGTTGCAGAAAACCTTTCTTCATCTAATTTGAAAATGAAATTAGATTTAGAGAATGTGACACAAGGCATTTACTTCATTGAGATAAAAACGGAAACTTATTATGTTAAGAAAAAATTACTGATTGAAAAATAGGGAGGATGATAAACAGCCTGCTGCATTGAAGTTTGAATACGCTGCTTCATTGTTCATAATCCTTGTGTTTACAGATTAGGAAATGGTGTAAACTGCATTTAACTTAACGGGTTACATTTTGCCTTTGACGCTTAATGAAAAAAACTTACTGTGCAGTTGTAACCTTTCTCAATACTGACGTTCTATAAAAGAGAACATACAAGTACAATCTTATCTCACTGGATTTCCTTTAAAATGAAAATGAAAACTTATGCTTAAACATTTTTCCTTAATAAGTTTATTGCTGGCAGTGTCTTTACAAACTTATGCTCAATCCCCCACCTGGGCCGATGATGTTGCGCAGATTATTTACAACAACTGCAGCAGTTGTCATCATGAAGGTGGCATAGGCCCCTTTGCCCTAATGAGTTATGAGGATGCTTTTAACAATGCGTTCAGCATAAAGGCTCAAGTAGAATCGAGGCTGATGCCACCATGGAAACCCGACCCTGATTATATGCATTTCAAAGATGAAAGGGTACTTTCTGATACCGACATCAGCACCATCAGCAACTGGGTTGTGGCAGGCGCCCCTTCCGGTGATTTATCGATGGCACCCTTACCTCCTGTATTTACTCCAGGATCAGCTTTGCCAACAATTGATTTAGCATTGCAAACACCATCTTATACAGTTCCTGTTAATGTGGATGATTATCGCACATTCGTGATACATTCAAATTTCACGGAAGATGTATTTCTAAATCAGATCGAATACATGCCTGGTAATGGGTCTATCGTTCATCATATCGTAATTTTTTACGACCCCACAAATTACTCATGGAACCTCGATCAGGCGGATACAGTGCCGGGTTATGAGAGTTATGGAGTAGGACCAATAAACAATTCTTCAGACATTATTGGTGCCTGGGCTCCGGGCAGTGGAGTTTTTACCTTACCGGAAAATATGGGTATTCGTATACCTGCAGGAGCAGATTTCGGGGTTGAAGTGCATTATGCACCGGGAAGCAACGGACTTACCGATGTATCGGCAGTAAATCTAAAATTTACTGATGCAACCCAGCAGAATATAAGAGAAGTTTATGTTGATGGCATTCTTAATCATTTTGATAATTTAACAGATGGACCGTTATTTATTCCTGCTAATACGATACAGACTTTTCATGAAGAATTTGATTGGCAGTATGGAGACATTTCGGTAATCTCTATCTTTCCTCATATGCATCTTGTAGGTAAATCATTTAAGGTATGGTCGCTCGATGAAAACAATGATACAACACACCTAATCAGCATCCCCGATTGGGATTTCCATTGGCAAGGATTCTATGACTATCAAAAGCCCGTACACATTACTGATCCATCAGAACTATGGGCAGAAGCAACCTACGACAACACTACAGGTAATCCAGACAACCCAAGCAATCCTCCACAGGATGTATATGCAGGAGAACATACTACAGATGAGATGATGATTGTATTTTTCACCTGGCTTCCTTATGAAACTGGAGATGAAAATATTATCTTAGACAGTTCACTGGTAACTACAGTGCCTCTTATAAGTACAGTAAATACAACCTTACTAATTTACCCGAATCCAGTGCATGATGAACTCCTGATTTATACCAATTTTCAAGCTTCAGGTACTATTAGTTATGAATTGTTTGATGTAACCGGAGGGATTGTTAAACAATGGCAAGAACCAGGCAGCATACAAAAGATTAGTAAGATCTCAGTTAATAATCTACAATCAGGCGTGTACCTGCTTAAGGCTTCTTCAGCGGAAGGTGCTCGTTTTGCAAAAGTGATAAAACAATAATTGCCAGGAGGCTGACTAAATTTTATGGGATCATTCCTTTATTTAAGTTAGCCTCTTTAGTTGTAACGATCAGGTTACATTCATTCTTTGTTTCATAGCTTCATATAAAATCATTCCGGTTGCAACAGATACATTGAGTGAGTTAAATTGATTTTTCATGGGAATTCTTACAATCATATCTACCAACCTCAGCAGCTCTGGTGAGATTCCCTCACCCTCTGAACCCATGATGATAGCAGTTGGAATTTTTAAATCTGTATCATAAATATATTTCGATCCTTTCGTCTCACATGCCAGCAACTGAATACCGTTTACTTTGAGCTGCTTTACCAGTTGCACTAAATTTTTTTCACGGCATATCGCCATCTTACTTAATGCCCCGGCTGATGCTTTCACAGCCTCTGAGTTTATAGAAGCTGTTTCTGTTTGGGGGATGATGAGAGCATGTACTCCCGTGCATAGAGCGGTGCGTGTAATAGCTCCAAAATTTCGTACATCGGTAATGCGGTCAGCAATTAATAATAGGGGCAACTCACCCTGCGCATAGATCTGCGCAAGCACGTCATCAGTTTTGTAAAATAAAACCTGAGAAACAGCTGCTGCTGCACCCTGGTGATTGCGATGCAGCCTGTTTAATTTTTCTATTGGAACAAACTGTATTGGTACCTCCTGCTGCTGCGCCATTCGCACCAGCTTACCGATTGCTTCCCTATGAATTCCTTTTTGGATGAATATACGCTC
Organism: Chitinophagales bacterium; assembly: GCA_013695715.1. GTDB lineage: Bacteria > Bacteroidota > Bacteroidia > Chitinophagales > UBA10324 > JACCZZ01. The sequence goes on from JACCZZ010000066.1 coordinate 2,884, forward strand.
GATGGTTGTTTCTCCAAGAAGGGCTTCTTCTACAGGATGAATGCCATAGATGAATTGGCCTTTGGAGGGATATTTCTCTGAGGTTTTTTCCAATAATTAAATTATTTAGCGGGAGGAGTGTATAAGTTCATATATCGCTGAAAAGCTTCCTGCGCCTTAGTAAGCAATAAAGTGTCATTGTTTTTTTGGGAGATCTCATTAATCTCGTTAAGAACGTAAACCCCCTCATTCATATCCTGAGTAAAATATTTTCTATTGTCTACATCCAAGGCTGAGTAGTAACGCATCTGATCTGAATACACAGTAAGAAGTCTGTTAAGCATTGTCTCACCCTTATCTATTGCACCTGCGTCGTAATAATTTTTAGCAATGGCCAGGTTAAGATATGAAACCGGAACATTCTTTTCAGGTAGTACCGAAACACATTTATCCAATACCTGAATTGCAGAATCTTTATTTCCCTCTGCTATTAATGCTGCCGCCAGGCGGGCAAAATTGCTTCGCAGGTTGGTTACCATTCGTAAAATATTCTCATCAAGATAAACATCATGTTTATCTACACCACCCCAGGCAAATTTATTCATCAGGTTATTATACATAAGATCAGTCTGAACTCCCCCAGGCAGACCATCATTCACTTTTGTAGTATAAGGCACAAGGCGGTACGCAAGACCCTCCTGCTGCAAGAAATCGTTAAGACCTAAGTATGCATCCGGTGCAACTGAAATTGCAAAGTAAATTGGCCTTTTCCATAAGTTGCTACGCAGAATTTCCAGGGTAAGAATGTCGTTCTTGAGCAGTGTATTTTTATTCATGCGCCACTCCATCCTGCTTACAATCTTTGAAGTATCTTTAGGTTGCACTACATGATTTGTCAATATTTCCTGCTTATTAACCGGTATGAATAAACTTTTAGCAGGCACATAGTTCACCGGTTCACCACCATAATCAATCATGTTTTTTCTGTCGCTGCTGAACATAAAATCCAACACTGAGCTGATTGAATAAAACTGGTTTTGATTTATTGACTTGTTTTCATAAAAACGCAAATAGTCACGGTTTGATCCACGGTAGGCAGAGCTGTCAACCGAGATGATAACAGCATCTGACTGGTTTACTTTTCTTCTTAGATTATCAATGTACCAATCAACACCAAGTAAGCTGAGGTTCACAATCCGTACATCAGGCCGTATTCCCTCAACTTCCTGAGCATACCAGAGTGGATAAGTATCGTTATCACCTTGAGTGAAAAGGATTGCATTAGGAGCACAAGACTCAAGGTAATTTCTTCCGAAATCTCTTGCGGTATATCGGTTAGATCGGTCATGATCATCCCATCCCTGTGCTCCCATCAATGTTGGAATTAACAGAGAGATTCCAGTAGCAAGCAGGGCTGCATTTCGTGAATTCATCCTTTTTCTCATATATTCAAATAAAGCCATAGAACCCAAACCAATCCATATTGTGAAAGCATAAAAAGATCCCGCGTAGGCATAATCGCGCTCACGCGGTTGCAGAGGTGTCTGGTTCAGATATATTACAATGGCCAAACCAGTAAAGAAGAATAGAAGCAACACTACCCAGGCATCTAACTTATTTCTTTTGAAATGAAAGATGGCACCTGCAAGGCCAAGAAAAAATGGAAGCAGATAAAATTTATTCTTTGCTTTATCTTGATTATAGGGATAAGGCAAGGTCTGCTGATCTCCAATCATTGCATTGTCAATGAATGGAAATCCTGTAATCCAGTTACCATGCTGAATGTCCCCATCGCCCTGAACGCCATCCTGCCTTCCTGAAAAATTCCACATGAAATATCGCCAGTACATAAAGCCTACCTGGTAGGTGAAGAAAAAATTTAGATTATCACCCATGGTTGGTTTCTCATTCTCCTTAAGATTAAGCCAGTTCCTATAAAATCTTATATGTGAAGGGTCGTCATTATCCCATACACGTGGGAAGATCATCTCATCTTTGGAATCGTATTTTACAATTGGCTTGCGATCTAAAAAAGTGTATTTATCCTTATCGCGGAAATAGCGCTTCTCTCCATTTTCCCTGTCGAGTTCAGTCGGCTGTGCAGTAAACACAGGGCCATAGGCTAATGGGCGTTCACCATACTGTTCCCTGTTAAGGTAACCCAGCAATGCTATCGGATCTTTTGGGCTGCTCATATTGATGGAAGGATCAGCACCGGCACGAATAACTACCATAACATAGGAGGAATACCCAATGATGATGTATAAAGTAGTGAGAATTGCAGTATGCAGAACATAGTTACCCTTCTTTCTTGCATACCTTAAACCAAATATTACGAAGCCGGCAAGCAGTAAAAAAAGAAATAAAACCCCACTGTTAAAGGGAAGTCCGAAATCATTAACAAACAAAATATCAAGCTGTGCCGCAAGCTTTGGGATACCTGGTATAATGCCGTATTGAATAAATGCCAGGATTGCTATGCCAATAGCTGTAGTCTTTATAATGTTCCACCTGGTGGGAGGAAATTTCCTGAAAGAATAAACAAATACCATTGCAGGCAATGCCAATAAACCCAACAGATGCACACCGATAGAAAGCCCTATAAGATAACCGATGAGGATGATCCACCGGTCAGCATCGGGCCTTTCGGCAACATGATCCCATTTTAATATAGCCCAGAAAACAATTGCTGTAAAAAATGAGGACATCGCATACACTTCACCCTCTACTGCAGAAAACCAAAATGAATCGGCAAAGGTGTAGGAGAGCGCTCCTACAGCACCTGCTCCCATTACTGCAATTAGTTCGGCACCCCGAAGGTCTGTCTCCTTTTTACCTACAATCTTTTTGGCAAAGGAGGTAACAGTCCAGAAAAGAAATAATATAGTAAGTGCACTGAAAATGCCAGACATATAATTTACCATGAGGGCAACTTTCGACGGATCTCCTGCAAGAAGGGTAAAAATGTGCCCTACCATTATGAACAAAGGAGCACCCGGAGAATGTGCCACCTGAAGTTTATAAGCACAGCTAATAAATTCACCACAATCCCAGAAACTCCCCGTGGGCTCTGCTGTCATCCAATAAACTGTAGTTGCAATAATAAATATGGTCCATCCGATGATGTTGTTGACCTTATTATATAAACTCATGAAGGAATTAATTTTTAAAGATGGGCAAAAATAGTTTATTTGTTAATTGGTTCAAGAGGCCTAAAGAGGAACAATTGAAGTTAGAAAGTTTCTCTGATTTGTAATTACAAACCCATCCTTTAACTTTGGCCTCCTGAATTGACCGATAGTGTAACTGGCAACACGTCTGATTTTGGTTCAGAAGAGTCTAGGTTCGAGCCCTAGTCGGTCAACGTAAAAGCCGCCGCAAATTATGAGCGGCTTAATTATTTCATAGCTCCTACCCTTGGTTTTTGGCTCCACCTGAGTTCTTGCTATTTCTTTTTCTATCTTTGCCGACCGTTAAAAAATGGGATGGAGTCACAGGTAAGAATATTCTCAGGTACCAATTCAAAATACCTTGCCACCTCCATTGCCGAAGCATATGGTGTAGAGGTAGGTAAGGCGGAAGTTCGGCGTTTCAGCGATGGTGAAATATGCCCTGTGATTTTAGAATCCATTCGTGGAGATTATGTATTCCTTGTTCAATCTACGGTAGCTCCAAGTGATAATCTCTTTGAATTGTTACTGTTAATTGATTCGGCAAGGCGGGCATCTGCAGCTTACATTACTGCTGTTATTCCCTATTTCGGTTATGCAAGACAAGATCGGAAAGACAAGCCCAGAGTTCCTATCGCAGCCAAACTTATCGCCAACCTTCTCACGGCTGCAGGGACCAACCGAATTATGACCATGGATCTTCATGCCCCACAGATACAAGGATTTTTTGACATTCCGGTGGATCATCTGGAGAGCTCAACTATCTTTATTCCTTACATCAAATCCCTCGACCTGCACGATGTCACATTCGCAGCGCCCGATGTTGGTGGAGTAAACAGGGCACGTGCATATGCCATTCATTTTAACAAAGAGATGGTAATCTGTGATAAATATCGCAAGCGCCCAAACGAAGTATCAGCCATGACTGTTATCGGAGATGTTACAG
>JACCZZ010000072.1 GCA_013695715.1 Chitinophagales bacterium
GAGTATTTGATAGTGCGTGTTTGCATGAAGTCAGTGGGTGGGGCCAACTGCACACCAAGAAGACCGTCTGAGGGGAGTGCGATCTGCTTTGTAATTGTATCGTTACTCCGCAGAAAGGAAACATCAATTTGTTTACCACGGTTAACTGTTAAATGATTCTTTATCTCATCATAATAGAACGCCGGCTGACCATTGATAGCGATCACCTGGTCATTTACTTCTATGCCAGCCGACTTAGCAGGAGAATTCGGGGCAAAACCCTTTACTACAAATGGAATGCGGATTGATAGAAAATCGACCGATTTGTTGTCAATTGCCTTTTTTATCATTGACTGATCAATAGGCACGCTCACTTGTTGCCCATTGCGTTGCACTGTAACTGTATTGGCTAAATTTATAATGATAGCTGAGGGAATTTTTAAGAAGTTTTCTACTTGTTTGCCATCCACGGCAACTATCCTGTCACCATTCTTAAAACCCATTTCAGAGCCAAGTGAATCCACAGCAATCCCATATTTAACACTCTCGGTTGGTATGTATTCTTCACCGGAAATGTATAGTAACATCCAATAAATAAAAATGCCAAGCAAAACGTTCATGATGATGCCACCGAGCATGATTATCAATCTTTGCCATGCAGGTTTTGAACGAAACTCCCATGGCTGCGGAGGCAGCTTCATTGCCTCTTTATCCATTGACTCATCTATCATGCCTGCTATCTTTACATATCCTCCAAGAGGCAACCAACCCAATCCATATTCTGTTTCCCCCCTTTTAAATTTTAAAAGTGAAAACCATGGGTTGAAAAAAAGATAAAATTTTTCAACTCTTATCTTAAAATAGCGGGCTGCAATGAAGTGCCCAAATTCATGGACAAGAATAAGAATTGAAAGACTTAAGAATAATTGTCCTGCTTTAATCAGAATATCCATCTACTTAGTATTGGTAAAAAATAAACATTGTGTACATCCTATGCCATAGTCGAGAGAAGTGTGGAAGCAAATCTGCGGGTTTCCAGATCAGTAGCTACATAATCCTGATAAGTAGGGTTGCCGACGAAAAAGATCTTTTCTATACAGGATTCAACTATGTCAGGCAATTCAACAAATCTTATTCTATCGTGAAGAAAAGCATCCACAGCCACCTCGTTTGCTGCATTCAGAATGCAGGGAACATTTCCGCCTCTTGATAATGCTTCGTAAGCGAGCGCAAGATTACGAAATGTTTTTGAATCCGGCAGTTCGAAGGTAAGCGACGCATGCTCTAAAAAATTCAGCCGGGGATAAGAGGATTTCATACGATAAGGATAGGTTAGCGCGAATTGAATCGGAAGGCGCATGTCAGGCAAGCCCATCTGAGCCTTTATACTTCCGTCTTCAAACTGAATCAAAGAATGAATAACTGACTGAGGGTGTATGAGTACCTCCAGTTGCTCAGGCTTTAATTCGAACAACCATTTTGCCTCAATCACCTCAAGGCCTTTATTCATCATCGTTGCCGAATCAATGGTGATCTTGTCACCCATAGACCAGTTAGGATGATTTAATGCCTGTGCACGGGTAACAGTTTGCAGGTAATCTGTTTTTTTACCCCTGAAAGGACCTCCCGAAGCAGTAAGAAAAATTTTCTCAATTCGGTTGTGCCATTCGCCAACGAGACATTGAAATATCGCTGAGTGTTCAGAATCTACAGGGTAAATATTCACTTTGTTTTCACGCGCTAATTGTGTTACGAGCTCACCGGCGACTACCAATGTTTCTTTATTAGCAAGGGCAATTGCTTTGCCTGCTTTTATTGCAGCGAGCACTGGCTTTAACCCTGCATAACCCACCATCGCAGCAAGAACAATATCAACGGATTCCATCGCCACCACACTACAAAGTGAGTCAATGCCTGAATACACTTTTATGTCTAAGGCAGCAAGGGCATCATTCACTACATCATACTTGCTCTCATCACATACGACCACACAATTTGGTTTAAAGGTGATGGCCTGTTTAATCAGCAGGTCAGCATTGGAATTAGCACACAGCAATTCCACTTCTAAAAAGTCTTTTTGTTGAGATATGACTTCGAGCGCCTGAGAGCCTATAGAACCTGTAGATCCAAGAACAGCTATTCTGCGTTTTTCAACGATGGAGTCTGAATTTGCGGATCTCAAAAGAAGTAGTAGTGTAGTGAAGTCAGGCTTATAATCAAAGTCATTCAGCTATTATGTGAGATGTCATATAAAATTGAAGCACACCTGCGTGGTTCAGTTTTCAAGCAGAAGTTTTATTTATTCAACAACAAATTTTTTAACAACGGATGTCCCGTTACTATTTTTTATAAAGAGCAAATACATACCAGCCAGCAGATCATCCCGATAAAATAAAAGGGATTTACCATATACCTCTTTTTTTATCAATATTTTTCCTGAACAATCAGCTACGATAAGCTGATAATTTCCTGCGACTCCAAGTTCAATTTGGGTTTGAGAATGAAAGGGATTTGGCGTAACAGAAACCTGCTGTTGTAATAATTCCTCCACTCCTACTTCCACCGGCAGATAAGCTGAAGCCGTAGCCGGACA
>JACCZZ010000097.1 GCA_013695715.1 Chitinophagales bacterium
GTAGGCAATGCCACCGGTTCGCAACAAAGAATTGATGGTTTGCGCCTCTGTCAAAGGTGCATTGATGTGTTCGATCACTTCGATACAGGTGATCACGTCAAAAAAGTTCTTTGCAAATACCGCATCTGCAAGATTGCCGTGATGCATCATGATACCCTTATTTCGACAGGTTGTCACAGCTTCATTTGTAATCTCAGTACCGAAGACATTCCATCCCCGCTCTTTTGCCACCGTAAGAAAATCTCCGCCACCACATCCAACATCAAGCAGGTTATTTGATTGCCTGAATTTTTTGAATTGATCGAGCAACTCATGGTAGCGATTCAAAGTGATGGGTGAAATATATCTGTTACGTTCATAGGAATAATAATTATTCAGCTCATCAAGAGCAGGTACTTTTTGAGAGAACACAAAGGAACATGCAGAGCATTTTACTAAAAAAATTGCGGCATACTTACGAAGGTGCTTCAGTTTACCACCATTACAAATCAAACATCTTTGATGAAAGATATACATACGAATTCACCTTTAATAGGAGATAACAAAATCTGATAATCACTTATCCCGTGTCTTGAAGTTGCTGATGATATTTTTAAATTTTAATAATGATGTTCTAAGAGCACCTATTTCAAAAAACATTTGCTGGCTTGCACCAAAAGATCTGAAGTAATTTTCTACTCCTTTTATCATCGATCCTTCAAAGTCAAAGCTTCTTACTTTATCTTTCAATTCATGAAAGGCATGACTGAACAAGAGACTCATGGCACCACTATTTCCAAAAGTATCATCTTTTGCTCCAGTGATGTAATAAGCTGTTTGTTTGTCCCAGGTAACAAAAATTGCGGCTGCCCATAGCTGGCGATCATCAGTAGCAATCCAGATTTTTCCACAATCATTTTCATTACACCCAAGAAAAGCGCGCTTCAGAATTTCAAAATTCAATTTAACATCGATATTTTTTCTTTTTAAACCTGACATGATGAGTTGATAGAATCGTTGAACATCAGTTGTCTCACTAACTACAAACAGTTTTTCTGCTTTCCGTATCTCTCTAACAATTTTTTCACTAAAATCAGCCATGATGATTTCCGGCTTACTAATATCTTCAATCACATAAGTATAGCGAACCCTTTGCTTGTACCCTGCCCAATAAAATGGCAGCCAGTTATAATATCCAGTTTGCCATTTGGAAGAAAAATCGCCAGCCGGTGGCAACATTGAACATAATTTCTCCAATATTTTTGTTTCATGGTTCAGGCGTTCGCGGTTGTTTAAACCTTCAGTGCGATAAGCAGGTCCAAGAAATTGGGTAAGCTCCGGCATGTAGCAGTGTGTCCCTAAAACGGATTTTCGAAATGCATATAAATAATAGGCATTCATTGTTCCATTTTCCTCAATGACTGCTGCATTCCACTGATCTTTTGCAACAGCATCGAGCCAAAAAGGCTGATGAAATAGTGGAGCATCACTCCAGAGTAATTTTTTGTATGCTTCTCTTCCAGTCATCAATGCAAGTTGATCTTATTAGCTAACCCCTTATATTTTGCACATTTGAATTTTTCTGTTTATCATTTAGCCTCAATGCAGCTTTAATTGATATGCCTAACCATCCATTGATGCAAAACAATCAATAACCACAGGCGGTTGTATAAGTACTGGTTTCCATTTTTGAATTGTCTCTTTAGTTCTGTTACTTTTTCTGAATCTACTATGTTGTAATGTTTAATTACCGCTTCGCTTAAAAATTCCTCAAAAAGAAAGGCTAAATCATTCTGCAGCAGGTGATCCAGGGGAACAGAAAATCCCTGTTTGGGTCGGTTAAACAGATTGACGGGAAGGTAACGGTTTAATATTTCACGCAGAATGTACTTTGAGGTACCATGATGGTATTTTAAAGAGGGTGAAAGATTAAGCGCAAATTCTACCACACGATAATCAAGATATGGCACTCGCGTTTCAATCGCATACCTCATACTTGCACGATCAACTTTTGTTAGCAGATCATCAGGCAGGTAACATGCAATATCGAACAATGCCTGTTGCTCCATAGCTGTAAGTTTACGTACCGAATCAGCATTGATTTGTTTCAACAGATGTATTGCAGGAATATCGTTCATACCAGTAAAAGGGAAGTATTTTTCTTCATTCAGCAGAGTCTTCAATTCTAAGACAGAAAAAAAATATTGTTCTTGGGAAAATATATGATCGTGTAATACTGGTGATGAGAATCCATCATTCTGAAGCAGGTGCGCTACCCTCTGCTGCCGGCTTGATCCATGTGCTAATAAAGGAGAAATCCACTGTCCCAGCTTTCTTACCATTGGATTGTTCATACGATTCGCCCACTTATGTGAGCCATAGCCAAAAAACAACTCATCTCCGCCCTCTCCGGATAATGCTACTGTAATTAAGTGCTTTGCTTCTTTTGAAAGCAGTAAAGTCGGCAATGCTGACGTATCAGCAAATGGCTCATCGAAGCACTGGTTCATCTCTACTATCAGCGATTTAATATCACTGTAAGAAAAAAGGTATTCATGGTGCTCTGTCTGCAAATTATTGGCTACTGCACGCGCAAAAGAGGTTTCATTGTGCTGATACTCTTTAAAACCAAAAGAAAAGGTTTGAACCTTCACGCCGCTTAGTGATACGGCATGTGCAGCCAGCAAGCTTGAGTCAATGCCTCCGCTCAAAAATATTCCGGTGGGCACATCACTATTGAGCTGGTATTGAACCGAGCTCACCATCAGGTCACTTAGCTTAATCAGCGCTTCCTGCTTATCAGTAATTACCTGAGGAAGTAATTTATCAGATAAACTCCAGTACGTATTCTTTTGCAAACCCGTATGATTCACACGCAACCAGGTTCCAGGCTCCAGCTTATAAATATCGCGATAGATGGTATGCGGTGCTGGAATAAAACCATAGTGCAGGAAATACCCAATAGCCGACTCATTTATCTTTTGTTCAATAGAAGGTAAGCTGCATATTACTTTCAGCTCAGAGCCGAAGGCAAGATCTTCACCATTCCAGAAATAAAAAAGAGGTTTTACCCCAAGATGATCGCGAAAAAGAAAAAGCTCATTTTCAAGAGTATCGTAGACTGCAAAGGCGAAGATGCCATTGAGCATGTGCACTACTTCATGTCCATACCGGATAAATGCCTGGAGTAAAATTTCCGTATCGCTGGCAGTGTTTGGGATGAAGCGTCTGTTGTCGAGATTCATCAGGTGAGCGCCAATTTCCTGGTGGTTGTAAATTTCACCGTTCAGAATGATGTAATACCTTCCATCGGAGGATTGCATGGGCTGGTTGGCTCTTTCACTCAGGTCCAAAATAGCTAAGCGGCGATGGCCCAGTCCGGTGGTGCCGTTGAAAAAGTATCCCGAAGCGTCAGGGCCGCGATGTGCTACACTCATCGTCATAGTATCAAGATCATCGTGGCTAAAACGGGAAGTGTTGCTATAAAAACCAGCGAGACCGCACATGAAGGCAGGTTGAAATAATGAGGGGTTGAAAATAAGGTTTCATTTTCTGATAACAGTAAGCACTTAAGGTACATTCACTGCTATTCCGCTGTTATCTTAACAGGCTAAACAAGTTTAAGTCTGATGTTATTTTAACAGGGATTAACTTATGAAGCTCAGTATTATTATCCCAACGAAAGATCGTCCTGCGGTTTTCAATTCAACGATTCTAAAAGTAATTGAGGCTTTGCAGGGAATTGATGCAGAAGTTATTGTAGTAAATGATTCAAAGACATCTGATGTCTTCATTCCTGAATCATCAGCAGACATTGAAATACACAACAACCCAAAATCAGGTGTAGCTTCAGCACGGAATTTTGGTGCATCGATTGCCAGTGGTGATTTGTTATTATTTATGGATGATGATATTTTAATAAGTAAAGAAAATATTATTACTCTCTTCCATTTACATCATTTATATCCGAGGGCTGCCATCAATCTGGTTTGGAACTATCCGCCCGAACTTCTTAGAAGTATTCAATGCACACCCTTAGGGAGATTTTTGGTCAGGTACGGCTTCACTTCAATGAAAGATGCCATGGGTAGTGAATGGCAGGAAGCCAAAATTTTCGAAACTACTGGTACTGCAAGTTTTTTTCTATTCATGCATCAAACATCGTTCTTAATCTCAGGAGGCTATAATGAATACTTTCCGCATGCTGGTTCAGATTATGATTTCTCCATGCGGTTGAAAGAAAAAGGCATTAAGAAATTGATTCATACCGACAGCATGGTCTATCATAATGAATTGGATAGAATTAACATTGATAATTGGCTTAAAAGACAACAAAATGGCGCTGAAACTAGAGCCTGGGGATTTGTACTTGGAAGAAATGAACTTAAATTAAATACTTCATACGGTAAAAAAATTGTGTACTCTTGTCTTTATATACTAAGTCCACTTTTATTCTTATTGTATGAAAAAACTCCAACTGCTCCGAAGTTCGATAAACTGAGTCATCGTATTATTCACTTACTGTTAGGGACAGTCATATTCAAGGGATATAAAAAGGGGTTACGGGATGCCAGGCAACACTCTGAAAAACGCAATGCATTTACCTTGTCCTAAAGGCACATCTAACTACATCCCTTGTTTGAAATCTTTATAATTGAATCGCATATTATTTTTGAGGTAATAACTTATGAAACTTAGTGTTATTATCCCAACAAAAGACCGTCTTGCGGTTTTCAATTCAACGATTGTAAAAGTAGTCGAGGCTTTGCAGGAAATTGATGCAGAAGTTATTGTAGTAAATGATTCAAAGACATCTGATGTCTTCATTCCTGAATCATCAGCAGACATCCAAATACACAACAACCCAAAATCAGGTGTAGCTTCAGCTCGCAACTTTGGTGCATCTTTTTCAAGTGGAGATATTTTACTCTTTCTTGATGATGATATCCTTATCAACAGATCTGCGGTTGAGGGTATATTTTTACTTCATAAAAGATATCCTGATGCTGCTATAACTC
>JACCZZ010000100.1 GCA_013695715.1 Chitinophagales bacterium
CCGATCTGGAGCAGGACATAGCAGGCCTGTTAAGGAAATACAATAAAAATGTGATATTGACAGTAAACAAGGTAGACAATCCTCAGCGTCTTATACAGGCCAATGAATTTTATGGGATGGGATTTCAAAATGTCTGTTTCATATCAGCTATAAGCGGGAGTGGCACTGGTGAATTACTAGAAGAGATCATCAAATTTATTGACGCACCTGCAGCCCCATCAACTGATGGACTTCCCCGGTTGGCTATTCTTGGCCAGCCCAACGTAGGTAAATCGTCGCTGGTGAACATGCTCGTAGGTGAGGAGCGCAACATCGTTACGGATATTGCAGGCACTACACGTGATTCGCTCCACTCACATTATAAACTTTTTCAGAAGGAATTCATTATCATAGACACAGCAGGCATTAGAAAAAAGGCGAAAGTGAATGAAGACCTTGAATTTTATTCGGTAATCCGTGCAGTAAAATCACTCGATGAAGCGGATGTATGCATCCTGATGATAGATGCACAAACCTCTGTGGAGAAACAAGATCTTGCCATACTCTCCATGGCAGAGAAGAAACGTAAAGGTGTGGTGCTTGCTATAAATAAATGGGATCTTGTGAAGAAGGAAACAAATACAATGAAGCAGATGGAAGAAGACATCCGCCGAAAGGTAGCACCTTTTAAAGACGTACCGGTGGTTTTCACAAGTGTTAAAGAAAAACAGCGGGTTTTTAAAGTAGTTGAATTGGCGTTGCAAGTGCACGATAACAGAAAGCGGGTTGTTGATGAAAAAGAGCTGAATGAAAAAATGCTAAAATCAATTGAACAATTTCCACATCCTTCAGTGCGGGGACAGTTCCTCCAGATTAAAAAGATTACCCAGGTTCCGGCGTCCTCACCTACTTTTATTTTTGAGGTGAACTTTCCGAACGATGTAAGAGACAGCTACCGTCAGTTTCTTGATAATAAGCTACGTGCTCATTTCAACTTTACCGGTGTTCCCCTGAACATCTTCTTTAGAAAAAAATAACAGATTTAACAATTTAATAAATCTTCAACTATATTTGCCCCGCAATCTCTAACCTAAATCTCAAATCAGATGACTAAGATGTTTTTTATTCCCATTGCCGCTGCTGTGCTTTCATTCACCGCATGCAACTCTGGTGAAAACAAAACCGAAACAATGGATACAATGGAAACGGATCAAATGAGGATTGAAGCAGAAAGTGCTGTTCAAGATAATCAGATGAGCCCCACGACAGACTCTCAGATGATGAACAACACAACGGACAGTGCAATGATGAACATGTCTGACACGCAGCGAATGAATAAGTGATGAGATAATTGTCATCTGCTTAAACCATTTAACTAAATTAAACCCTCCTCTTGTTGGAGGGTTTGTTGCATTGAAGGCTTTTGTTTACCTGGCTTATTAAAATATCATTGTTGTTTTAATTCATGTCAGCATGAATAGCCTATGAGTTTTTCAGGTTAAGATATATGAAGAAAATTATATTTGTTATTGTTGTAGCAGTAACAGCTTTTAACAGTTGTCGTTCAGGACAGAAATTTTCAGGAAAAGAAGATTCATTGCTCATGAATAACCTGATAAAAGAGGTTCAGGATTCTGTTAAAATAACGATGAGCCAGGCTGCTGATACAATAGATACTACCTCTATTCCTGTTGATTCGACGTTAAGAAAATATTGAAATATTTTTTCTTTATAAGAATTCCCTATCACTTATAAGGGCTGAATGCGGTCACATCTTTATTTATCGCCTGTAAGGCTTTTTGAACTGTGTCATCCTCATCATTGATAACCGCATAAAACGCATCAATAGAAAAATGCTCTCTTCCTAAAAAAGCTTTAATACGATTATTTATATACAGGCGTGCCGAGGCCATATCCTTTTCTTTGGGTGCATTAACCTTTTTGGTCGCAAAAGCTGTGAAGCTCTTATATATCTCATCAGAGACGGTGAAATTTCTCCGAAAATCATCCAGTGTTTTATAGTTATCGAGCATTCTACCATGATCACTATAGTAGTTGTAGGTAAATTGTTGAATCAGCCCCTGGTTGAGAATTTCATTCAGGTAAGTGTTGCTATTGTTAGATGTATCAAGAGGAACAAATACATCAGGCATTATTCCGCCACCACCATAAACCACCCTGCCTTTTGAAGTATAATATTTTACTGTATCACCCTGCTTTATGCTGTCTTTGTTTATGAATTCTCCTTTTTGATATCTATCAAGCAGATCGTTGTAATAGGCTGTAATATCGTGGTTATAGGGCTTTTGAATGCACCTGCCAGAGGGTGTATAATATTTTGCAACAGTTAAACGTAGGGCAGATCCATCAGATAATCCATACTGCTCCTGCACCAAACCTTTACCGAAGGAACGGCGGCCTACAATCACTCCCCTATCCCAATCCTGGATCGCTCCGGAAACTATTTCGCTGGCTGAGGCAGATCCTTCGTCAATAAGAACAGCAAGTTTTCCCTCTTCAAATTCCCCCAGCACCCGCGTCTTGTAATCTGTTCTTGAGTAAACTCGACCCTTCGTATACACCATCAATTTGGGCTGATCAATTAGTTCATCTACAATATCGGTAGCAGCATTCAAGAATCCACCTCCATTTTGCCGTAAGTCAATAACAAGGCGGCTCATCCCCTGCTGTTTCAATTTCTTTGTTGCAGCAATAAACTCATCATAAGTTGTTTCACTGAACCTGTTTATTTTTATAAAGCCGGTTTGCGGATCAATCATATACGATGCATCTACGCTGTACATAGGAATTTCGTCGCGGGTGATATTAAATTTTGTTAAGGATTTACTTCCTTTTCTGTTTATACCCACCCTTACCTTGCTGCCCTTAGGCCCTCTCAAATGGTTCACTACATCTTGATCGTCAATTTCTTTACCGGCAAATAAGCTGTCATTTATTGTAATGATCCTGTCTCCTGATAGAATGCCAACAGACTCTGCCGGCCCCCCGGAGATCACATTTACTACCATTATTGTGTCGGCCACAATAAAAAATTCTATACCAATGCCTTCAAAATTTCCTTCTAATTCCTGGTTCACCTCTTGAAGATCTTTTGAAGGAATAAAAGTTGAATGAGGATCAAGGTTCTCAAGCATCTTCTCGATTGCACCATCTTCAAGAACATTTAAATTAACAGTATCAACATACTTCGCACGCACATAATCCAGCACCAGATCCAGGGTGTTTACATTAGATT
>JACCZZ010000122.1 GCA_013695715.1 Chitinophagales bacterium
TATTTACAGTTTAAGTTAAACTTGTTTTTCAGAATATGTATGCGAAGATATAAAAAAGGTAAGCATACATTACGGCTAACGGTTTGCAGCTACCTGCAGGCAGGGGCTTTCACCACGGAATTTCCTACGAAGAACTGCACTTCAAATTTACTACTTTCCTGTCCTACGAAACTGAACTCCTACATATCGATCCTTCTGCCCTTACCCTGTACAATCCGTTTAGTTTCCGCTTTTAATGGCTATTCTTCTTCTATTCTCTTTCCTTAAATTTTCTACATTTATCCAATCATTTTCAAATGAAAAAACAGGAAGGTACCTTCAGGCGGGAAATTAAGCTGTGGGATGGCATCATGCTGGTAGCCGGTACAATGATCGGCTCGGGCATATTTATCGTGAGTGCTGACATAGCACGCAATGTTGGGTCTTCTGGCTACCTGCTGCTTGTATGGGCTCTTGCTGGCTTTCTTACCATCATCGCCGCACTTAGCTATGGCGAGCTCACGAGCATGTTTCCAAAGGCAGGCGGGCAATATGTCTTTCTCCGTGAAGCTTACAACCCGCTCATTGCCTTCCTTTATGGCTGGACCTTCTTCCTGGTAATTCAAACCGGGACCATTGCCGCTGTAGGTGTAGCTTTTGCAAAGTTTACCGGAGTTTTCATTCCGCTCTTCAATCCTGAAAACATTGTAATTGATCTGAAGTTCATAAAGATCAATACACAACAATTACTTGCAATTGTGATGATTATGCTTCTTACATATATCAATATGAGAGGTGTGAGAAATGGAAAAATCATCCAGACTTTTTTCGGAAGCACAAAAATTCTTGCACTCTTTGCCCTAATCGCCATTGGCATTTTCATTCATGATTCTGATGCGGTAACCTCCAACTTCTCGAATATCTGGGATGCAAGCAAAGTGGTAATGGAGAATGGCGTTCTTGTAGGCCGTGAAGCGCTTAACGGATGGTCTATAATAGTTGCCGTAGGAATAGCAATGGTGGGCTCAATGTTTTCGATGGACGCCTGGAATGGGATCACCTTTGCCGGAGATGAGGTAGTGAATCCAAAAAAGACCATTCCGCTGAGCATGGCTATCGGTACTATGCTCGTTACGCTTATTTATATCCTTATCAATGTTGTATATCTAACCAATCTTCCCCTCGAAGGAAAGCCTGACGGTCTGGTGGACTTCTCACGGGGCATTCAGTTCGCTCCTAATGATCGGGTTGCATCGGCCGTGGCTGATGTAATGAGTGGCCACCGTGCAGTGGAGATCATCTCAGCGCTTATCATGCTTTCGACCTTCAGTTGCCTGAATGGCTGCATTCTTTCTGGGGCACGTGTTTATTATAAAATGGCAGACGACAGGGTATTCTTTCCGGGCATGTCGAAATTGAATTCTAAAGGAACTCCGGCAACAGCGCTGATATTTCAGGGAATATGGGCCTCTGTCCTTTGCCTTTCAGGAACTTATGGCAACCTGCTCGATTACGTGGTATTCGCAGTATTGCTTTTTTACCTGCTAACCATTTCCGGAATTTTCATTTTACGAAGGAAACAACCCGACACTCCGAGGCCTTATAAAGCTTTTGGTTATCCGCTGATTCCTCTTATTTACCTCTCGTTGGTAACGCTCATCTGTGTTATATTGCTGATCTACAAACCAAATTATACCTGGCCGGGTTTTATTATTGTAGCAATCGGAATACCTGCATATTTTATATTTAAGCAGACTGCCGGCAACAAGCGACTTCCGGATTCTTAACCGAGTATCTACTTCATGGTGTTTATTAACTCTTCTGCCCTTGCTTTATACTCTCCGTTTAGCGAACTAATTTTCTCAAGGATAACAACAGCCTCTTCTTTTTTTTGAAGTTCAATATAGGCGAGAGCCTGATACCAAAGTGTAGGCTCGAAGTAGCTGTCACTTTTAATATTGTCAAGCTGCTTAAACTTCGTCAATGCCTGGTCCGCCTGCTTCAAAGCAAGATAGCTAACACCCGCATAAAACATTGCTTCTACATTGTCGGGGCTATCAGAAAGAATGTCCTCCAGCCGCACAACTGCTTCATCATACTTATTCTGATGATAAAATTCCAGCGCTTCATTCATTAAAGCATTGTCGTCATTGACATCCTTAGAGCTCTGATTAGAATAGCTTTCCTCCGCCTTTGTGCTCAGCTCCTGCAATTGCCTGTCTTCCTCATGACTTTCAAGGTAAACCTCAGTTAAGGAAGGAGCAGTTGCTGTATTGACGGAATCTATTAATATGGACTTTTTCTCATTTACGCTTGCTGAAGCAACATCAGCAATAGCATTTTCTATAAGAGCAGATGTATCTTCCACTGCACTCCTATTTGCCATGCTTTTCTCTAAAGACAACCGTTCCTCATTGCTCAGCTTTTTGGTTGGCTCCTTAGCGGGTAAGTTTTGTTGCATTTGCTTTTGCATCTCCGGTGGTATGGAGTGCGATGTGGATTTCTCTTTTAAAGCCTGAAGAGCATTATCATTTTCAGGCGGAGGTGAAACATTCGCTGGAGAAGGATAAGGCTGGAACTCCTTCGTAAATATTTTATTAGTTGAATCCTGAAACATGCGGTTAACGAACCATCCAAGACTAATGAGGACAACTAGAGCAGCGGCCAGTTGCATCCAGCGCTTTACAGGAAATGTCTTTCGTAAATGAGGAATTGTTTTCGACTTTATTTTCTGACGGATAACAGCGAAATCCTTTTCTGGTTGAGATGAAGCGGATTGTATCATTAATCCCTCCACAGCGTCAGCTAAGAACGGATCGTCTGGTAATTGCTCTTCTATCCTGCGCCGTTCTTCTTTAGTGACACGCCCCTGTACATAACGCAGCAATAGCTCCTGCGACACCGGCGAACGATCATCAGAAAGTATTTTATCAGTGTCTTTGCTCATGCTGCTTTGTTAAAATAAGTTTCAAATTTCGTTTACCATTTTGGATAAAACTTTTTACCTGGCCGAAATCCAAGCCTGTTTCTTTCATGATTTCCTGATAAGATTTCTCTTTTAGATAAAATAATTCAATGCATTTTCTTTGGTCAGGTGAAAGTTGCAGAATAGCAGCTTCCATTTCTTGAAGTTTTTCTTCCTTCAGGATGCCATCACTGAGATGCAGATTCTCATCCCATTCCATAACCGAGATCAGCTCCTGCTGAAGCTCAGGATGATTCTCCACCCGCGATTTGTCTTTCCGGAATTTCATCAGGCAGTGATTCTTCGCTACACTGTACAGCCAGCTTTTAAAATACTTTACCTCATGTCTTTTCAAATCAACCAGTAATTTTTCAAAGATTTCTATGGTGACATCCCGGCTGTCTTCTGCATTTCCAAGATATTTGAGACAAACGCCATAAACCAAATGCATGTACCGCTCATACAATTCTCCAACCAACATAGTATCACCGGTTTGTTTGTATTGCGAAACCAGTTCAGCATCAGCTAAATTCTTATATGCGAGAAGCTTAGACAAATAGGTTATTGAGGTATTATAGAAGTAACTTAGAAAACAAATTAGAATAAAAACTTACAATTGCAACTGAAGCTCAATAGGGCAATGGTCGCTACCCATCACATCCATATGAATTAGCGATTTAGAGACCCTATTCATAGATTCAGCGGATGCAAAAAAATAATCTATACGCCAGCCTGCATTGCGTTCGCGTGCCCGCGTGAATGCATCCCAGTAAGTATACCAATTAGGATCAGGATTTTGTTCACGGAATGTATCTACATAGCCCAGCTCTACAATATTATCAATCCAGGCACGCTCCTCCGGTAGAAAACCGCTGGTTTTTGCATTTTCTTTCGGACGGGCCAAATCAATTTCTTTATGGGCCGTGTTGTAGTCTCCGCAAATAATAATGTTCTTTTTTTCAAGCCGCAACTGCTCTGCCCTTTTGAATAGCTCGGCGTAAAAATCTAGTTTATATTTTATCCGTTCCGGTCCCCTGCCTCCATTCGGAAAATAAACATTGAACAATATAAAACTTTCGAACTCCATCTCTATCACCCTACCCTCTCCATCAAAATATAAGCTGTTTAATCCGAGTACAGTTCTAATCGGTTCATGCTGTGTGTATATTGCCACACCTGAATAGCCTTTTTTTTCTGCAGGGTTCCAATAGCTTTTATAATCCTCGAAATTTAGTATCTCATGGTCGAGCTGATCAGGATGTGCTTTCGTTTCCTGAAGACACAGAATGTCGGGAGCTTCTCTTGAAAACCAGTCAGGAAATCCTTTTTTCCAGATAGATCTAATGCCATTCACATTCCAGCAAAGAATCCGAAAATTAACTGTACTCATATCAACGCTATCTTTACATGATAAAACAAACAGAGAGCAATTTAATAACGCGTATTACTTTTGTTTTTATTCCTTAAGCAAAACAACACTTTTTTATGAAGATTCTATTCGCCATTCTCACCCTTTGCATTGCAGCTTTATCTGTCCACTCACAATGGACTCCACAAAATTCTACCACAACACAAAATCTTTACAACATAAAATTTTTAAATGAAAACTATGGCATTGCAGTGGGCGATAGCGGAACAATTCTAAAAACTATTGATGGAGGAAACACCTGGACAAGCTTAGCTTTTTTCGCTGAAGATGACTTTCGTGATGTTGACCTGCTGGGGAATGATACCATTTTTGTATCGTCAGTAAATGCTACTTCACCAACTATTTATCGCTCTACTGATGGCGGCTTATCATGGCAAAAGGTACTGCTTGATGGTTTGCCAATAAGCATTTGCACTACAGAAGATGATCATATTTTTGCTGCTGCCAGCTTGATATATGAGTCTGAAGATGCCGGAGAAAACTGGCTGAATGAATATGATTTTGGTGGCACCACGGTTCCATTCACTATTCAATTTGTTAATAAAGAAACAGGACATGTGGGTGCAAATGTTGGTGGGTTTGCAACCTATTCTGCAATCATGGTAAGAACCGTTAATGGTGGTAAGACATGGCATGAACTTGATGTATTTTCATTTCCGAATGCAGCGGCGCTGACGGCATTTTCCTTTACAGATCAGGATACTGGCTTCCTGTTTATGAATCTATTTAATTTGTTCAGCCCGAATGATTCCAGCCAGTTGATTCGTGTTCATGATTTTCAGCTTACACCCTTATTTGGGGACAGTCTTTGGATGTTCGATTATGATTCTTTGAATTTTAACTTTCCTGATTATGTGAATGACTGTAAATTTTTTAGCAGTAAAGTTGGATACGCTGTTGGCAATAATGGAATAATTTTTAAAACTACCGATGAGGGCAATACCTGGATGAACGATTATACAGGTGATAACGCCCTATTTGCTATAGACATGATTGATGAAAATACCGGTTATGCAGTTGGTGAAGAAGGAACCATTTTAAAATTAGGTTTTGGAACTGCTCTAAATTCACCGGAAAATTTTATTCAGGAGCTTTCTATTTTTCCAAATCCATCTGCTGAACAATCTCTGCTTCAGTTCTATTTGTCAAAAAATGCAATGGTGCAGATTATCATTAGAAATAGTAGCGGAAAAATAATGGAAGAGATGAGTAAATCACTTTTAAAAGGAAATCATTCCCTTATCTTAAAAACATCAAGCTACCGAGAGGGATTATATATGGTACAAATGTCAGATGGAATTAATTCTATTTCAAGAAAGATAGTGGTAGCTGGCTGGTAAAATTTTAAAACAAAGTTGTTTTTCTTTGATTAATATAAGGGAGCATCAGCATACAATTGTAACAACCCTCACCTCTTATTTTCGAATATTGAAATGAATAATCAATATCACATCATTGAATTTTTCGGTATTGTATGGAAGAGGAGAAAACCGCTAAGTATTATCTGCATTGCTGCAATTATTGCCAGTATCGTAATTACTGACCCGCACATTATGAAGCCTTATTATGAATCTACCTGCCTTTTTTATCCACTTAATCCAAATATCACCAGCAGTGCTTCTTTGTTTAATGGTTCACAGCAAGGGTTTTTTGGAGCAAAGGATGATGCTGAACGAATATTAGCTGTTGCCAATAGCATTCCGCTGAAAGCTTACATTGTTCGTCGATTCAATCTTTTCCAGCACTATAAAATAGACTCTAATAAAACGAGATATCCACTTTATAAAGTAATGGATGAGCTTGAAGATAATTATACTGTAAGTAAAGACGATAAAGGTGCCATAAAAATTAACGTGCAAGACCATGATCGCCAGATTGCTGCAGAGATGTCGAATGAAATAGTGTCTCAGATTGACCTTATTAACCAAAAAATTTATGATGAAAACAGAAAGAAAGTTTTAATGATTTATGAACGCAAGCTGGAAGGGAAAAAAATAGAATTGAACATTCTTTCCGATTCTATTCTTAACCTTGAGCGAAAATTTTATTTTAATAGTAGAATTGAAAATTCTAACCAGTTAGCTAACAGAAGCAGATACACACGTAACGAATACAATGCTGCATCAGAGCGTACCAGAGCGCTTTATGACAGAAAAAGTGCTTCCCTAAGAGAATATGATAACCTTACAGCTTTGTATGGTCAATATAAGTCAACCATTGATAAAGATGTATCTACAATTTATCTTCTTGAGAAAGCTTCTCCTGCTGAAAAAAAAGTATCGCCAACTCGATGGCTTATAATTATATGTGCTGCTCTAATAAGTTTTTTTATTGGTTCTTATGCAGTAGTTTCTATCACAAGATACAAAGTCAAGAATGTTGCTTCTTAGAATAGCAATACATGCTTCAGTTTCAATTACGCATAACTGGTATTTGCCTTAATTAGAATGCCCTCAACTACACAATATTTTATTGCATGAATTCCAGAAAGGCATATAGTACATTTCTCCTTTAATCTATTGTACTTATAGTTTTACATATGCTACTGTCATAATCATTAGTTAAAACAACTGCAATTGCTTTTCCGCTTTCGGCACTTCAAACAAGGAATGATCAAGCGGTGGAAGGCTCCTTCCAGCCATATACTTTGCTTTTGATAAAGAGAACAATTGATGAATTGCCTCAGCAACCGGCCCTTCTCCTACCATACGTGCGCCAAACCTGCTGTCATTCAGTTTACCATTATGTACAGACTGAATCTGATGTAAAACTTTTTCTGCACGATCAGGGAAGTTCTTATGTACCCAATCGGTGAAGATTGCTCCAATGTCCCCATTTAATCTAACTATCGTGAAGTGAACATCACATGCTCCTGCATCAGCGGCCGCTTTTATTATTGCAGGAACTTCATCACTATTTATAGAAGGAATAATGGGTGCAACATTTACATTAACAGGTATGCCATTTTCTGTGAGAACACGCACCGTTTCAAGCCGCTTAAAAGACGAAGCTGTTCGCGGCTCCATCACTCTTCGAAGTTCTTCCTTTAACGTAGTAATGGATAAGGTTACAGTAACCAAATTCATCTCCGCCATTGGCTTAAGAATGTCAAGGTCACGTGTAATCAAAGAATTTTTTGTGATGATGCCTACCGGATGCTTGTATTTTAGCAGCACCTCCAGCATCTTTCGGGTGATCTTCATCTTTCGTTCTAATGGCTGATAACAATCAGTATTGCCAGAAAGCATGATCGTTTGCGGAACATAGTTTTTTTTATTGAATGCTTCTTCGAGCAGCACTGCAGCGTTCGGCTTCATGATGATTTTGCTTTCAAAATCTAATCCTGCACTAAAGCCCCAATAAGGATGTGTATTGCGCGCATAGCAATATATGCAGCCATGCTCACAACCCTGGTATGGATTCATGGAAAACATAAGACCTAAATCAGGACTGTCTACTTTATTGATGATCTTTTTAGGATGTTCTACAAATACTTGAGTACCTGGATTACTAAGCAGAGGTTCATCGAGCCCCTCAACATGATCAGTAACATAAGCATTCTGAAAAAATTTATTGTGAGGCTTTATTTGCGAGCCACGACCCTTGAAGTAATTGGTTGTATTGTAGTCAGTGTTCATTCATTCAATTTAACCAATCTTCTTAAGCAAATACAAATGTTTTTTAGAACGAAATCTTAATGCCTCCAAATTGATCTGCTCGCGATGAATTAGAGAGCGCCTTCTTTATTATTTTTGCTCTTTATATGAAATTGCAGGAAGAGATCATTAGAAGAAGAACCTTTGCTATTATAAGTCATCCGGATGCTGGGAAAACGACACTGACAGAAAAATTTCTTTTGTACGGCGGAGCAATCCAGATAGCCGGCGCTGTGAAGTCGAATAAGATCCGTAAGTCGGCAACCTCAGATTTTATGGAGATTGAGAGGCAACGAGGAATATCAGTAGCTACTTCCGTGATGACATTTGAATACAGCAATGTGCTGATCAACTTGCTTGACACCCCCGGCCACAAAGATTTTGCAGAGGATACTTATCGCACACTTACTGCTGTAGATAGTGTAATTCTCGTTATTGACTCAGTTAAAGGTGTAGAGACGCAAACGAAAAAGCTGATGGAGGTATGCAGAATGCGTAAAACACCCGTGATAGTATTTATCAACAAGATGGATCTGGAAGGACGAGATCCTTTTGATTTATTAGATGAGCTGGAGAAGATGCTTAACATTAAGGTGCAACCGCTGAGCTGGCCAATCAACAAAGGTTCTGAATTTAAAGGAGTATACAACCTCTTCGACAGAACGCTCCAACTGTTTTCTCCTGAAAAGCAGACTGTAGAAAAAGACAGGTTGGAAATTGATGACTTAAATGATCCGCTTCTTGATGAGCTTATTTTGCGTGATGCGGATCAATTGCGTGAAGATGTATCGTTACTCAATGGTGTATATCCAGGTTTTGATGTTGATGAATATTTAGCAGCCAATATTGCCCCTGTATTTTTTGGAAGTGCACGAAATAATTTTGGAGTGAAAGAATTGCTTGATACTTTTATACGCATTTCTCCTCTTCCTGAAAGCAGGGAAACTGATAAGCGCACCGTGGTGCCGGATGAGGAAGATTTTACAGGCTTCGTATTTAAGATTCATGCGAACATAGACCCCAAGCACCGCAACCGCATTGCATTTGTTAGAATTGTATCAGGTAAATTTGAGCGCAACAAATACATTTATCATTGCAGGCTTGATAAGGAATTAAAATTCAGCAGTCCTGCGACCTTTATGGCATCGGCACGAAGTATTATTGATGAGGCATTCCCAGGTGATGTAATAGGATTGTATGATACCGGCAATTTTAAGATTGGCGACAGCTTATCAGAAGGAGAAAAGCTGCAGTTTAGAGGCATTCCAAGCTTCTCCCCCGAAATTTTTAAAGAGCTGATTAACCGCGACCCGATGAAAACCAAGCAGCTTGATAAAGGTATTGAACAGCTTACCGAGGAGGGAGTTGCACAATTATTTTATCAGCAGCATGGCAGCAAGAAAGTTGTTGGCGTAGTAGGCGATCTTCAGTTTGAGGTGATACAGTACCGCTTAAAAAACGAATATGGTGCTTCCTGTGAATTTGTACCTAAGGACATCTATAAAGCCTGCTGGATCACTTCGAATGATAAGAAGAAGCTAACTGAATTCATTCGGTTTAAATCACAGAATGTTTTTACTGATAAAGATGATCACCTGGTATTCCTCGCTCCCTCTGAATGGCTATTGAAAGTAACCCAGGAGGCGAATCCCGAGATCACCTTTCATACAACGTCAGAATTTAAAACTGAGAAAGTAGAAGTTTGAGATTAACCAAGACAGACGCAGGAATATTTTTTCTAAATATTTATTTTGCAGGTTCACCCTTAAGTACCCATGGCTGTAAGGCATCTGCCAACTGCCTGTCGTTGCTGAGGCGTGGCATTTTATTTTGTCCGCCAAGCTTGCCAACTGACTTCATATAATTCCTAAATCCATCATGCTGAATCAGCGTTATTTTTAGAGGCTGGAGAATATTTCCTGATATAAGATCATCGTAATAAATATTTTTTCCACGAAGATATCGGTCTATTTTAAGCCTAATACGATCGAGAGAGGCAGGCATTTTTGTAAACTCTACAAGCCATTCATGGTAGGGCAAGTCCTGATCAGGTGGATTTACCTGTGGAGCTACAGTGAATTCTACAACTTCCAACTCCTCTTCTTCTACGGCTTTCATAAGTGCCGATTCAACTTCCTCACTAATAACATGCTCTCCAAATGCGGAGATAAAATGTTTTGTACGTCCTGTGACTAGTATACGATAAGGATCTTTTGAAATAAACTTTATGGTATCGCCTATTGAATAAGCCCACAACCCGGCATTTGAGCTAATGACAACCGCATAATTTTTGTCTGTCTCAACATCTTTTAATTGCAGGCGGCCAGGGTTTTGGGAAAAGATTTGTTCTGCAGGAACAAACTCAAAAAAAATTCCTGAATCTACATTCAATAGCAGGCCTTCCTCCTTCTGGGAAGATTGAAACGCTATAAAACCTTCAGATGCGGGATAGGTTTCAATAGAATCAATTTTTTTCCCAATGGTATTGAAAAGCTTTGCTTCATAGGGTTCGAAATTTACACCGCCGTAAATCAGCAATGATAGATTAGGGAACATTTCTATAATATTTTTTTTACCACTCTTCTCAAGAAGCTTTTCAAAATACATCTGCACCCAAGGTGGTATTCCGCTTATGAGCCTCATATCCTGATTCCATGTTTCTTCTACTATTTTTTCCAGCTTTTCTTCCCAGTCTTCAATGCAATTGGTTTGATAGCTTGGTAATTGATTTCCACGCAAGTAACGTGGAACGTGATGGTTCACAATGCCCGAAAGGCGGCCTGTTAAGATGTCACCGGTTTTATCTAATTCAGGATTTCCTGATAAGAAGATCATCTTACCATCAACGAAACGAATGTTGCCTGTTTCTGCAATATACATCAGTAGTGCATTTCGGGCAGTATCTATATGATTGGGAATGGAATCGCGGGTGATGGGAATATATTTTACTCCTGAGGTAGTACCCGAAGATTTCGCAAAATATAGTGGCCTTCCCTTCCAAAGAATATTTTCTCCACCATTCTTTATTTCTTCAATATATGGTATAAAGTCTTCATAATTAGCGAGGGGAACCTGCCGTACGAAGTCTTCATACGTTGTGATATTTTCAAATTTATGTTGTTTACCAAATGTGGTTTTCTTCCCATCATTAATCAATTTATGAAAAAGATACTCTTGCATCCTTACGGTGTCCTTCGCCCATTTTAGGATCTGCCGTTGAACGACAGAGGCATAAGGTCGTGCAAGAATGGATTTGACACTCATTAACATTAAAGGTAAGTTTAAGTTAAAGACAGTGGTTGGTAATTAAATTATCACTAATGTGAAAAAACTACCCCATCTGGTGCCATAACATCCCAGCGATCACTATATAATTTCAGAGCCTTATAATGATCTTGTTAGGTGAGAAGTTGCATGAAAAGCACATGTATACTATATAATGTTAATAATCTTCTGTCAGTATAACAATCCGGTGGCACATAACTTGTAAGTCATGTAACTTAAATCTTTAACATAAAACAACCTATTATGAAAAAATTAAAACTTGTTGCAGGTATGTTAGTTATTGGAACGGCCATGACTTTAAGCTATCCAACATTAGCGCAAACCGACAACACTAACATGGCGACTCAGGCAGATGACATGAATGATGATGATGATGGAGCTGACTATGGCTGGATCGGATTAATAGGTCTGGCGGGCTTAGCCGGGTTGCTAAGGAAGAAGGACACGACTACGAATACAGTATTGGATTCGGATAGACGCAATGTCCCAAACCGATAAGAAACTTTCAAAACCCTCGATGAAGATCGGGGGTTTTTTTGTTGTATA